>JAQSDT010000109.1 GCA_029946075.1 bacterium
AATGGTACGCCGATGCGTGGCTGACGATCGTCTGGGTCACTTACTTGCTGGTCTTCCTGGTCACGATCATCAAGCGGAAAGAGCCGCATATCTTCGTCGCCAACTGGTTCTATCTCGCCTTCATCGTCACCATCGCCGTGCTGCATCTCGGCAACAACCCCGCGCTGCCGGTTTCGGTGTTGGGCTCGAAGTCCTATATCGCCTGGGGCGGCGTGCAGGACGCCATGTTCCAGTGGTGGTACGGCCATAACGCCGTCGGCTTCTTCCTGACCGCCGGTTTCCTCGCCATCATGTACTACTTCATCCCGAAGCGCGCGGAGCGGCCGGTCTATTCCTACCGGCTGTCGATCATCCACTTCTGGGCGATCATCTTCCTCTATATCTGGGCCGGCCCGCACCATCTGCATTACACGGCACTGCCGGATTGGGCGCAGACGCTCGGCATGACGTTCTCGATCATGCTGTGGATGCCGTCCTGGGGCGGCATGATCAACGGCCTGATGACGCTGTCGGGCGCATGGGACAAGCTTCGCACCGATCCGGTGCTGCGGATGCTGGTGGTATCCGTCGCCTTCTACGGCATGGCGACGTTCGAAGGCCCGCTGATGTCGATCAAGGTCGTCAACTCGCTCAGCCACTATACCGACTGGACCATCGGGCACGTTCATTCGGGCGCGCTCGGCTGGGTCGGTTTCGTCTCGTTCGGCGCGCTGTACTGCCTGTTCCCGTGGCTGTGGGGTCGCAAGGGGCTCTACAGCCTGAAGCTGGTCAACTGGCACTTCTGGATCGCGACCATCGGCATCGTGCTCTACATCTCCGCGATGTGGGTGTCCGGAATCCTGCAGGGCCTGATGTGGCGCGCCTACACCTCGCTCGGCTTCCTCGAATATTCCTTCATTGAATCCGTGGAAGCGATGCATCCCTTCTACATCATCCGCGCCGCAGGCGGCGCGCTGTTCCTGATCGGCTCGCTGATCATGGCCTATAATCTCTGGATGACGGTGCGTGTCGGCGAGGCGGAAGCGCAATCGCCCGTAGCTCTCCAGCCGGCGGAATAAGGAGCGCTCGATGTCTTTCTGGTCACGGCACCAAATCTTCGAAAAGAACTCGATCGTCCTGGTCGCAGGAATTCTCGTCGTCATCGCGATCGGTGGGCTGGTCGAGATCACCCCGCTGTTCTATCTGAAGAGCACGATCGAGAAGGTCGATGGCGTCAGGCCGTATACGCCGCTCGAACTCGCCGGCCGTAACGTCTATGTCCGCGAAGGTTGCTATCTCTGCCATTCGCAGATGGTCCGGCCGCTGCGCGACGAGGTCGAGCGTTACGGCCACTATTCGCTCGCCGCCGAGAGCATGTACGACCACCCGTTCCAGTGGGGCTCCAAGCGCACCGGCCCCGATCTGGCGCGCGTCGGCGGCAAATATTCCGACGAGTGGCACGTGACGCATCTGGCCAATCCGCGCGCGATCGTGCCGCAGTCGGTGATGCCGGGCTACTCGTTCCTGTCGAATACGGAAGTCGATGCCGGCCTGATCGCGGGACACCTGCGCACCAACCGCGCCGTCGGCGTTCCCTATTCGGACGACCAGGTCGCCAACGCTGTCGCCGATCTCAAGGCGCAGGCCGATCCCGACAATGCCGGCGTCGATGCCTTCACCAAGCGCTATCCGAAAGCCGTGTCCCGCAATTTCGACGGCAAGCCCGGCGCGCCGACCGAAATGGACGCTCTGGTCGCATATCTGCAGATGCTCGGCACGCTGGTCGACTTCAAACTCTACAACGAAAAAGCAAATCTCCGCTGAGAAGGCCGAACGATGAAAGCAATTCTCACTGCCCACAATATCGCGTCGGATTTCGTCACGTCGTTCTGGACGCCGGTCTTCGTCGGAATCTTCATCGCCATCGTGACCTACGCGCTTTGGCCGCGCAACAAGGCCGCATTCGACGAAGCTGCCAGAATGCCCCTGCGCGAGGAGTAAGGCGATCATGACCGATCACAACGATATCGATAAGGTTTCCGGAACCGCCACCACCGGCCATGAGTGGGACGGCATCAAGGAACTCAACACCCCGCTGCCGCGCTGGTGGGTGCTCACCTTCTACGCGACCATCCTGTGGGCGATCGGCTACTGGATCGTGTATCCGGCGTGGCCGCTGCTGTGGAGCCATACGTCGGGCATCTGGAACTATTCCACCCGCGCGGAAGTCGCCACCGAACTTGCCAGCCTCGAGAAAATCCGCGGCGACAAGATGACGGTACTGGGCAAGGCCTCGCTGGCCGATATCGAAAAGGACCCGGCGCTGCTGGCGCTGGCCCGTGCCCGCGGCAAGACCGTATTCGGCGACAATTGCGCGCCGTGTCACGGCACCGGCGGCGCCGGCGCCAAGGGATATCCCAACCTGAACGACGACGAATGGCTGTGGGGCGGCTCGCTCGACCAGATTTCGCAGACCATCCAGTTCGGAATCCGCTCCGGCCACCAGAAGGCGCATGAGAGCGCCATGCTGGCGTTCGGCAAGGAGGGCGTACTCAAGGCGGGCCAGATCGAGACGGTTGCCAACTATGTCCGCTCGCTGTCCGGCCTGCCCACCAGCGCAGGCTTCGATGCTGCGGCCGGCGCCAAGCTCTTCAAGGACAATTGCACGTCGTGCCATGGTGACAACGGCAAGGGTAACCAGGAACTCGGCGCTCCCGATCTGACCGACAAGATCTGGCTCTACGGTTCGGACGAGGCGACGCTGATCGAGACCATCACCAATGGCCGCGCCGGCGTCATGCCGGCCTGGGTCGGCCGGCTCGACCCCACCACCATCAAGGCGTTGACGGTCTATGTGCACTCGCTGGGCGGAGGAAAATAGCGCCTCTGCCGACAACGCGCTCCGCTGTTTGAGGTGGATCAAACGGGGAGTGGAGGGCGGGTCTAGAGTGAATTCAGCACGAGACCAGCCCAGCGATGACCAAGCCTGTGAACCCCAGCGAATTGCAGTTTGACGACGATGGGCCACTCTATGTGGCCCAGAAAAAGGTCTATCCGCAGAGCGTGTCAGGCACGTTCCGCCGGACCAAATGGGGCCTGATGGCGTTCTGCCTCGGCGTCTACTACCTGCTGCCGTTCGTGCGCTGGAACCGCGGCCTCGGCGCGCCGGACCAGGCGGTGCTGGTCGATCTGCCGAACAGCCGCTTCTATTTCTTCTTCATCGAGCTGTGGCCGCAGGAAGTCTATTACTTCACCGGCCTTTTGATCGTCGCCGCGCTGACGCTGTTCCTGATGAACGCCGTCGGCGGCCGGATCTGGTGCGGCTATCTCTGCCCGCAGACGGTCTGGACCGATCTGTTCTACGCGGTCGAACGCATGATCGAGGGCGACCGCCGCGAGCGCATGCGCAAGGCAACCTCCGGCATGAAGCTCGAGCGACTTGCCGAACTCGTGCTCAAGCATTCGATCTGGCTGATGATCGCCTGGTGGACCGGCGGCGCCTGGGTGCTCTACTTCAATGACGCGCCGACGCTGGTGAAGCAGCTCGTCACGTTCCAGGCGCCCGTGATCGCCTATATCTGGATCGCGATCCTGACGGCCACGACCTACGTCTTTGCGGGGTGGATGCGCGAGCAGGTCTGCGTCTATATGTGCCCGTGGCCGCGGATACAGGCCGCGCTCACCGACGAATGGGCGCTCAACGTCACCTACAAATACGATCGCGGCGAAGCCCGCACCTCGCTGAAGAAGGCGAACGAGCTTCGTGCGCTGGGCCAGCCTGTCGGCGATTGCATCGATTGCTATCAATGCGTCGCCGTATGCCCGACCGGTATCGACATCCGCGACGGATCGCAGCTCGACTGCATCCAGTGCGGCCTGTGCATCGACGCCTGCGACAACGTGATGACCAAGATCGGCCGCGAGACGCGCCTGATCGGCTACGACAACGACATCAACATTCACAGGCGCGAGGCCGGCAAGCCGCCGATCTATCGCATCGTCCGGGCGCGCACATTGGTCTATGCCGGCCTGATCGCCGCCGTCGGCGCCATCATGCTGTACGCGCTGCTGACGCGGACGCTGCTCGACGTCAATGTGCTACACGACCGCAATCCCGTCGCGGTGAAGCTTGCCGACGGATCGATCCGCAATGCCTATACGGTGCGCCTGCTCAACAAGCGCGGCTTCGACCGCGTCATCGCCATCGATGTCGACGGCCCCGTCAATGCCACGCTGCACGTCGTCGGCGCCGACTCCGTGACAAAGGACCGGCCGATGATCATCCTGGCGCGCGATACCACCACCGAATTACGGCTGCTGGTGACGGCGCCGGCGGAAAACAATCCCGAAAAATCCGTACCCGTGCATTTCCGCGTCACCGATATCGGCCTCGGCGAGGTTGCTTCCGCCACCGATCACTTCGTGGCGCCGTGAGAACGAAAGGAAGTTCCAGATGAATCGTGCACGACCGCCGAGGCTACTTACCGGGCGCATGGTGTTCCTGATGCTGGTGGCATTCTTCGGCGTCATCATCGGCGTCAATCTCGTCATGATGCGGCTGGCGATCCGGACCTTGCCCGGCACCGAAGTCGACAGCGCCTATAGCGCCAGCCTCGCCTATCAGAAGGAAATCGCCACCGCGCAGGCCCAGAGCGCGCGTAACTGGAAGGTAGATGCCCATGTCGAGCGCAGCGGGCAGGGCGGCGCGACATTGCGGGTCGAGGCTCGCGACGACAGCGGCCGGCCGATGTCCGGCCTGAAGTTTCACGGCCGGTTCGAGCGGCCTACCGACCGGCGGGCTGATTTGCCCGTCGAGCTCGCCGAAGTCGGAATCGGAATCTATCGCGGCAATGCGTCGGACGTTGCGTCCGGACAATGGGACCTCGTGCTCGAAGGCGCGTCTGCGGGGCAGCGGCTGTTCCTGTCCCGGAATCGTGTGCTGCTGAATTAGGGAATCACGAAGATGCAGGCGACACGGGATTTCTCTCACTACGTTCGGCATCCCGGTGCCGGTCTGTCGCATATCGATCTGGCCGTCGAAGGCGTCAGTTGTGCCGGCTGCATGGCGAAGATCGAACGCGGGCTTTCCGCGCTGCCCGACGTGACGCTCGCCCGCGTCAACCTGACCGACCGCCGCGTGGCGCTGGAGTGGAAGGACGGCGCGCTCGATCCGTCGCGCTTCATCGATCGTCTCGCCGAACTCGGCTACAAGGCCTATCCGTTCGAGCGCGTGGTTGCGGAGGAGAAGGAGACCGAACAGGCGGGCTTCCTGCTGCGCTGCCTCGGCGTTGCGGTGTTTGCCGCGATGAACGTGATGATGCTGTCGATCCCGGTATGGTCCGGAAATGCCAGCGACATGATCCCCGAGCAGCGCGATTTCTTCCATTGGCTGTCGGCGCTGATCGCGCTGCCGGCGGTGGCCTATTCCGGCCAGCCGTTCTTCAGGTCGGCGCTTCGCGCGTTACGTGCGCGCACCACCAACATGGATGTGCCGATCAGCATCGGTATCGTGCTGGCGCTGGCGATGTCGATCGCGGAGACGATCGCGCATGCCGAACACGCCTATTTCGACGCGGCGCTGATGCTGCTCGCTTTCCTGCTGGGCGGCCGCTATCTAGACCAGAGCATGCGCCGCAAGACGCGCGCGGTCGCCGGCAATCTCGCGGCGCTGAAGGCGGAGACCGCGACCAAGTTCGTCAATGCCGACGAGATCAGCGTGGTGCCGATCGCGGCGGTGCGGGCCGGCGACATCGTGCTGCTGCATCCGGGCGAACGCTGTTCGGTCGACGGCTCCGTGATCGAGGGACAGTCAAAGATCGACCAGAGCCTGATCACGGGCGAGACCTTGCCGGTGACGGCGGGGCCAGGCACCGCGGTCCATGCCGGCACGCTCAATTTGTCCGGTGCGCTGCGGGTGAGGGTGTCGGCGGCATCCGAAGGCACGCTGTTGGCGGAAATCGGTCGGCTCCTCGACAACGCGGTGCAGGCCCGCTCGCGCTACGTACAACTCGCCGACCGGGCCTCGCGGCTATATGCGCCCGTGGTTCATGCGGCGGCGTTGCTGACGATGCTGGGCTGGGTCGCCTTCGGCGCGACCTGGCATGACGCCATCATCACCGCGATATCGGTTCTCATCATCACCTGTCCCTGTGCGCTCGGTCTGGCGATCCCGGCGGTGCAGACGGTGGCTTCCGGCGCCATGTTCAAATCCGGCGTGCTGCTCAATTCCGGCGATGCCATCGAACGGCTCGCGGAGGTGACGCGCGTCGTGTTCGACAAGACGGGAACGCTGACCTTGCCGGAACTCGATGTCACCAATGCGGCTGACGTGCCGCCTGAGGTGTTCGAACTGGCCGGGCGGCTGGCGCTGGCCAGCCATCATCCGGTAGCCGCTGCGGTGACGCGCGCAGCCGGCGCCCGGACGCCGCTTTCCGGGATTGAAGAGGTGCCGGGGCAGGGCGTTCGCGGCTTCGTCGGCGGCCTCGAGGTACGGCTCGGCAGGCCGTCGTTCTGCGGCGCGGACCAGATCGCCAACGAAATTCTGTGCCGCGATCCCGAAGCGTCCGTCGTCGCTTTCAGGCACGGCGAAGCGCGACATGTGTTTGCGGTTCGGCAACGCTTGCGCCCGGACGCCGCGGGCGCCGTCGCCACGCTGCACAAGGCCGGCATCGAGGTCGAAATCCTCTCGGGCGATCGCGAGCCTGCGGTGCGGCACGCGGCGCAATCGCTCGGCATTCACGAATGGCGCGCCGGCGTGACCCCGGCCGACAAGATCGCCCGCATCGATGAATTGAAGCGGCTGGGTATCAAGGTCCTGATGGTCGGCGACGGTATGAATGACGCGCCGGCGCTGGCGGCGGCGCACGTCTCGATGTCGCCGGTCAGCGCGACGCATCTGAGCCAGGCCACCGCCGATCTGGTGTTTCTCGGGGATCGTCTGGCCCCGGTCGTTGCCGCCGTCGGGTTCTCGCGCAAGGCGCTGCGCCTGATGCGGGAGAATTTGTGGCTGGCCGTGGTCTATAATTTCCTCGCCGTGCCGCTTGCGATTGCAGGTCTTGCCACGCCGCTGGTCGCGGCCGCCGCCATGTCGGGCTCCTCGCTGCTGGTGATCCTGAATTCGCTGCGCGCGCACCGCGGTGCCAAAGCGTTTTCCAGCGAAGTGGAATCCGGTTCGCGTGAAGA
>JAQSDT010000110.1 GCA_029946075.1 bacterium
CCGCCGCGACTTCCTGCTCTTCTTCCTTCGGCTTCTTCGAGTCGTGCGTCGTCACGATGCGATCGGGGTTTTCGCTCTCGGTCGGCTTCGCCTTGGGAAGGTCAGTCTCCTTTTCGACCGCCTTCTGCTCGGTGAGCGCGGGCGATGCCGCAGCTTCGTCCGATTCCGGTCCCGGCGGCAGATCCGTCGGTTCGTTGCGCTCGGAGCCGAACACCAGCCCGACATTGATGCCCTGCGCACCAAGAGAATCGTAGCCCTCCGTCACCTGCAGGTGCACGATCGCGAGCGCAGCGCCGCCGACGTGCAGCGTCAGCGCAGCCACCGCGGCAAAGATCCAGAGCCGGCGGGACGGTTTGGGTTCGAGCTGTTCCGAGGCGGACATCGGGCCGGCCTCAGGGTTTGACGTCAGGCGTTGCCGGGCTGCGAACGCCTTCCAGCGCCACCAGCTTGAACTTGCTGTAACCACCGTTCTGCAGCAGCTCCAGCACGTCCATCAATTCGCCGTAAGGCACCGCACGGTCGCTGCGCAGGAAAATCTGGCGTTCCTTGCTGGCGTCCGGCAACGAGTCGAGCGCCTTGATCAGGTCGGCGCGCTTGACCGGATTTTCCCCGATCGCGAGCGTCAGGTCGGGCTTGATACTGAGGTAAGTCGGCTTGTCCGGCTTTTTCTGTGGCGTCGCGCTCGACGTCGGCAGGTCGATCGGCAGATCGACAGTCGACAGTGGCGCCGCCACCATGAAGATGATCAGGAGGACGAGGATGACGTCGATGAACGGCGTGACGTTGATCTCGTGCGATTCCGCGAAATCGTCGTCGTCATGATCGTTCTCTGCGAGCGAGACGCCCATCGCCTACTCCGCCGCCGCGCGTGAAGACGCGCTGCTGACATGGGTGCGGTCAAGATCGCGCGACAGCAGGCGACCGGCCGCGCCGGACGCGCGCCCGACCAGTTCGAGGTAGCCTTTGGTCACGCGCGCGAAGTGATTGTAGATGATGACGGCCGGAATGGCGGCGACCAGGCCGATGGCGGTCGCGAGCAGCGCCTCGGCGATGCCGGGCGCGACCACCGCCAGATTGGTGGTCTGCGATTTCGAAATGCCGATGAAGCTGTTCATGATGCCCCAGACGGTGCCGAACAGGCCGACGAACGGCGATGTCGCGCCGATGGTGGCAAGCAGGCCCATGCCGAGACGGATGCGCCGCGCTTCGGCGCGCGCGATCTCGGCAAAGCTCGATGCCGCACGCTCCTTGATTCCGGCGTCGCTCGAGATACCCGCCGACAGCCGCGCCTCGCGCATCGCCGCAGCGAGGAACGACGACAGAACGCTGCCCTTGGCGCCGAGCGCGAACTGCGCTTCCGCCAGCGACCGCGAGTCCGCGATCCTGGCCAATGCGCCGCGCAGCTTGGCCTGGATCGCAGTCAACTCGATCATCTTGGCAATGAAGATTGTCCAAGTGACCAGCGACGCAAAGGCAAGGCCGATCATGACGGCCTTCACCACCACGTCGGCCGATTTGAACATCGACCAGGGCGATAATTCGTGCAGTTCTGCGACCGCGGCCTTCAGCAGCTTGCCCTCGCGGTCGGCCGGTTTTGCGGCATCCGGATTTACAGTCGGCGCGGCCTGCGGAGCCGCCTGAGCCGGAGCCGCAGGCTGAGACGCCGCGGGCGTAGATGGCGCTGCGGGTACCGCTGCCTGCTGGGCCGACGACGGCGCGGCCAGTGACAACATCGCCAGCACCGAGAGAACGGCCAGCGCCGCGCGAGAAAGTGAGGTCATCATACTTCGGCCCAGTAGCGGATCAAATTGTGATAGATGCCGGTCAATTTGACCGTTTGGGGGTCATTGCGCCCGAGCCGCTCGACCAGGGACTGAATCGCGGTGTCGAGGTCGAAAATCAGGCTGCGCGCGTGGGCATCCCGTACCATGCTCTGCAACCAGAAAAAAGACGCCACACGCATACCTCGTGTGACCGGCGTGACCAGATGCAAACTAGACGCAGGATAAAGCACGAGGTCCCCGGCCTCGAGCTTTATTTCGTGGGAACCGTAGAGGTCCTCCACCACCAGCTCGCCGCCGTCATATTCGTCCGGCTCCGACAGGAACAGCGTGACCGACAAATCGGTCCGGATCCGCAAGCCGGTCAGCTTGTCCCCCCTCACCGCATTGTCGACGTGGACGCCGAAATGGTGACCGTCGGACGCCGCATAGCGATTAAACAGCGGCGGAAAGATCTGCAGCGGGATCGCCGCCGAGATGAATCGCGGACTGGCCGTCAACGCCGACAGCACACGATTGCCGAGCTTGCGCGCGACATCGCTGTCCGGCGGAAGTTGTTCGTTGCGCTTGACCAGCGCCGACTGGGCGCCGGCCGTGGAGCGGCCGTCTTCCCAGTCGGATTGGTCCATGACGCGGCGGAAATCCGCCACGTCTGCTTTGCTCAATACGCCCGGGATGCAAATCAGCATTCCAAATACATCCCTTCATACGATCAGAAGCGCGCCGACAGCACCATGCTCACACTGCGGCCCGGCGCGACGAACACGAACGGGGTCGCGCTCTGGTACAGGGCATCGTAGTAGAGCTTGTTGGTGATGTTGGCCACGAACAGCTTGGCTTTCCAGTTCTGGTTGACCTTCGCTTCCACGAAGGCGTCGAAGCGCCAGTAGCTCGGCAGTTCGGTGCCCTGGTTGGCCGCAAGGAACGTGCCGCCGTAGATCTTGGAGCGGTACACGGCCTGCGTGCCGACTTCCCAGACGTCGGTGAGCTTGTACTTGGAGAGCATCGAGAACGACTGGTGCGCGACGTTGGCAAGCTTCAGCCCGACATTGGTCGGGAACAGCAGCGGCTGCGGCGACGGCACCAGCGACTTGGTCACTTCCGACTTCATCAGCACCAGACCTCCGAACACGCTCCACTTGTCGGTGATCTTGCCGCCGATGCCGAGGTCGATGCCCTGGATCTGATAGGCCGCACCGGCGGTGATGCAGGACACCGAGCCCGACGCGCCGGCTGGATAGGTGCAGCCGGGAATGGCGGCTGCAGCGGCGGCATTTGCGACGTTACGCGACTCACGCGCGTTTTCCTTCTCGGTCTGGAACAATGCCGCCGTCACCAGCAAACGCCGGTCGAACAGCTCCCACTTGGTGCCGATTTCAGCGGCCTTGTTCTTCTCCGGTCCGAAGATCTGGTTGGGATTGCCGTTCAGCGCCGGAGCCAGACCCCCATATTGCGCGCTGGTACCGTCGAATTCGGAGCCGACCGGGTTGGAGGACGTCGCATACGCCACGTAGACGCTACCGATCGGCAGTGGTTTGACGACCATGCCGAGGTTGAAGTTCGGCAGTCCATGCTCCTGCGACTGCGCACCAAACACGTTCGGCACGCCGTTCTGCGTTCCGAAGCCGCTGACCTTGATGCCGTAATTGTCGTAGCGGATGCCGCCATTGAGGATCACGAAATCATTGTAGTTTGCGGTATCCATCAGGTAACCGCTGGTAGTGTTGATCGCGATCTTGGTCGGAAATCCCGTCCATTGCGGGTTGGCAGCGGTATCAGCAAAGGTGAATTGCGGAGCGTAGATGCTGACGTTCGTAATGTTTCCGCCCGCCGAGCCGCCCGGGAGCGATTCCGAACTCAAGCCAGAATACCGGTCGATGCTCGCGATCTCGCGAGAATACTCAACACCAGCCACGGCGGTGTTTTTCCAGCCTGCGAGGTTGAATTTGTAAACCGCTTCTGTCTGGTTCGCGATGTTCTCGGTGACCTGATAGCGGCTCTGCGGATTGAGGTTGAGCCGGTTCGTCGTGGTATTCGGTCCTTCAGGCAACGTCCCGATGTAGTCGAGCACCGAGCGCTGAACCCGGCTCTTGTTGCTCAGCGTCAGGTCCGGCGTGATCGCGACCTCGGCGCCGACCGTACCGATATCCTGCTTGATGCTGAAATAGTCGCGTTTGACGAGGCCGTAGAAGGTGTCGCGCTTGACACCGAAGTCCGTGTACGGGCCGCCTGCCGTGCTGGTATATTGCGCCTGGGGTGCGCCGGGCCGGTAGTACGGCACGCCGTAGTCCGGCAGGCCGTGCTGGTTGACGTGAATGTAGTTGGCGTACAGCTTCACTGTATCGAGCGGCGTCCACTTTGCCGCGATAAATCCGCCGTCGCGGTCGTCCTTGAGGTAGTTGCGGCCGGCAACGCCGGCATCCTGGAACAGACCGCCGGCACGAATGGCCAGTGTCGGGCTGATCACCTGGTTCACGTCCAGCACCACCCGCTTGGTGTGGTCGGTCGCGAGCGTGGTGTCCATGTTGTAGAAGCTCTTCTCGGTCGTCGCTTGCTTGCTGACGATGTTGATCGCGCCGCCCGTGACGCCGCGGCCTGCAAAGGACGAGCCGGGACCGCGGAATATCTCGATCTGTTCGGTGAAGAAGTTCTCGCGAACGCTGACGCCGGCATCGCGGACGCCGTCGAGGAAGATGTCGTTGCGGGCATCGAAGCCGCGGATGAAGAAACGGTCGCCGAAAGCGTTGCCGCCCTCGCCCGTGCCGAGCGTCACGCCGGCCGTGTTCAGAATGGCCGTCTTCAGCGTGGTCGAGTTCTGATCGGCAAGGACGTCCTTTGTCAACACCGTGACCGACTTCGGCGTGTTGAGGATCGGCTCGGGAAACTTGCCCGACGCCTGGACCCGCGTGGCCATGTAGGGCGCGTTCGGATTTGCATAGGGATTACGATCGGCGGACAGGCCGCCGGCATTGGGGAACGGCACGGCGGCGACCTGCGCCGTCTGGGCGCTGCGTGCCGCGCGGCGGAGCGCGGTCCGGGCGCGGATCTGATCAGCCGTGGGCTTCGAGGCGACAGGGCGCTGGCGAGCGACCGGGGCATCGACCGTCACCGGCGGGAGGGAAGATTGCTGCGCTTCGGCGCCGGTGAACGAGGCGACGGCAATCAGGCCTGCGACCGCAGTGACCTTCTTGCCGGAACTGTTTTCGATGGTCAGACCGACCGAGTTGATCGCGCCTTCAAACCGCAGCGACCTCGGTGCTTTTGCTAGATTCATTTCGCGCCCCATTTTCTGAACTTCAGGTCGCGCACGATTTGACGTGCTGCGAACTGTCCCACATGGGTGCTATCGATCGGAAAAAATCGGGTCAATGCGATCACGGCAACACAGCGCGTTGAATCGCACCAGATAAAAGAGATTCTAATCTGCAGTTTGAAACGGTTCTAAATTCAAGTTTGTAATGGTTCTAAAGAGTTGCAAGAATTGCTTTAAGAACGGGCATTTTCTGCATCTTCAACTGTCTGGAAATCAATCGCTGCTCGGCGGCTTCATCAGCGAGAACAATTCATCGACGGTTGATTGCGCGACCTGGCGGACGCGATCGGTGTTCTCCATCCCCGCGATGTTGACGCCCTTCACCACGGCCCTGATCTCGTCGCGAAAGTCGGTGAGGAAGCGCAGCGGATCCGGCGACTCGTTGGCGACGCGCGCGATCAAGCCGGTGATCAGGATCTGGCAAGCCATCATCCGTCCGTTGAGTTCGTCCATCGTTCGCTCCGAATTCGTTGGTTGTGTCGCGCGCGATATGAACGACATCGATCACCTGTTCAACCCTGCTGCAGGTCGCGGCCGATAAGCGCGAATCCGGTCGGCGACACCGCCGGGGTGCGGCACCGGCCATGATGCGCGCTATGAGATGGATGGCGGCGTCAAGCAGGCGGCCGGGTGACTTGACTTTGAGCCGCCACCGGCACATCCGGGTGTGAGTTCAACTGGAGCCGGACCTGTGAAATTTGCCGCCCAACTAGCTGTCGCCGCCGCCGTTTCCATCGCCCTCTCCGGCCATGCCCTCGCCCAGCAGGCGCCCAGGAAGGGTGCAGCGCCGGCTGCGCAGGCAGCCCCGGCCCCGGCAGCCCCTGCCGCCGAAACACCGGCCGGCAACACGCCCCCGCCTCCCGGCTGGGTCGCCCGCTGCAGCAGCACCAGCCGCGGCGCACCGCTCGAATGCGCGATCGAACAGACCGCCGTGCTGACCAAGACCGGCCAGTTGATCGTCCTCGTCAACATCCGCGTCCCCGCCGATACCCGTAATCCCGTCGCGCTGGTGCAACTGCCGCTCGGCCTCAATCTGCCGGCCGGCGCCAAGCTGCAGGTCGATGAAGGCAAGGCCGCCGATTTGCAGATCCAGACCTGCGAGGCGCGCGGCTGCTACGCCAATCTGCCGATTGCGGCCGACATGCTCGCAGCGTTGAAGACCGGCAAGCAGATGAAGGTGTCGTTCCAGAATCTGGCCAAGGAAACCATCACGATCCCGATGCCGCTCACCGATTTCGCCGCGGCGTTCGACAAGATCAAGTAGCGGCGGCCTTCCTCCGTCATTGCGAGCGAAGCGAAGCAATCCATTTCTCCGCACGGGGATAAATGGATTGCTTCGTCGCTACGCTCCTCGCAATGACGAACGTGACAACTACTGCCGCGCCATCTCCGCAGCACCGACGCCGTCGCCATCGAGCTTCTGGTCCTCGTGCATGTCGACCGTCACCTTCAACAGCTGCCCGGTGAATTCGAACGGTGCCTCGTAATGCGAGACCGGGCTGGAACGGTCGCGGCCGATGTCGAGACCGGACCACGAGATGAAGTTATTGAACGCCAGCTGGGTCTGGATCGCACCTGCGGGCACACCGTCAATCAGCAGCGTGTAGGACGTGACGCCGGATCGGGAGCCTTTCGCCGGCGGCTCCGTCCGCAACAGGCGCTCGACATGGACACCGAGCCGGTGCGCACCCACCGGTACCTTGCGATCCGAGGTCACGATCTCGTGCCCGCCGCCGATATTGAGATCGTGCACGAGGTAACCATCCCGGATGTAGAGGCTGTAGCCCGAGGTCGCGTCGCCATGGGCGATCAGCACACCCTCGGCGTCCGCGTCGCCGATCTCGACATGCGCCTCGATGGTATAGCTGCGGCTGCGCACGTCGGGGGCGACGTCGGTCGGCACGTGTCCCATGCCGGCATGGAAGGTGAATTTGTTGCGCGCGCCGTGGAAGCGTTTCGCGTTTTCGGCAAAGCGCGGCCCGAAGCGGTCGTCGAGCGGCAGCACGTTGTGCTTCTCCGCCTCGCTCCACCACAGTTCTGTCATTTCGGC
>JAQSDT010000111.1 GCA_029946075.1 bacterium
CGCCGTTCTGGAAAGATCAACCATGCGATGCTGCAGCCAAACGCCGAGGATCCAGCAAACACCCGCGATGAAAAACAGGATCGAGGCCCACCCGAGCCATCCGTCCAAAACCGAAAATCCCGCTATCGATGCCATCCACAGTCCCGTGACGATCTGGGCCAGCGCAGACAGGATGGTGAGGTAGGACTCAACCCTGACAATGTGAGCCCCGGTTTCTGCAATGACCTTTGCCTTTCTGGAGCCGAATACAATCGTACCCAGCAGGGCGGCAAAAATGCCGCCACCAAACAGGATGGTAGCGCTCAGAATATGGACCAGTTTCAGTATCGAGTACGTCATTGCAGGTCTCTCAACAGAACCTCATCAAGCCTTCAACCAAGCCGCTCTGAAAATTCTTCTGTCGAGCGCACGAACGCTTTGACAAATGGCAGTGAGGATCGGCTCGTACCCGAGAACTATCCGCGAGGCGAACTGCAGCAGGGCGCCAGTTTTGTTCGATTTTGGACAGGGCAGCTTAAGTAACTGGCTGGGGCGGGAGGGATCGAACCTCCGAATGGCGGAATCAAAATCCGCTGCCTTACCGCTTGGCTACGCCCCAACAGGCCGGAACCGGCGAAATCGCCCGCTTCCGGCACCGCCGGTCTATAGGGGGACTCCGGCCATTTCAACAGGCTGGAGACGCCAAATTCGGGCAAAATCCAGCCCTGCGCCCGACCCTTTATAGTAGGTGGCGGATTTGGCCTGCCCCGGGCTGGTCTCGCACTGGCCTCGGGGCAAGCCGATGCGGCATCGGAGAGTTGAGAGAAGGGCTGTTTCGTGAGAAGACGGCAGCCCCGACCTTCCAGTCAAAGCGAGTTACCGTCATGACCTATCGCGCGCCGCTCAATGACATCCTGCTCGCGCTCAACCATGGCGCCGGCCTGCAGGCGGCCGTGAAGGCCGGCCATTACGGCGATTTCGACGGCGACATTACCGCCGCCGTACTGGAAGAGGCCGGCAAGTTCGCCGGCGACGTGCTGGCGCCGCTGAACAAGGTGGGCGACGAGCACGGCATCAAGCTTGCCGACGACAAGGTGACGACCGCGCCGGGCTGGCCGGATGCCTATCAGCGCTGGATCGCAGGCGGATGGAACGCGGTGTCCGGGCCGGAAGATTTTGGCGGCCAGGGCCTGCCGATGGCGATCAACGCCGCCTGTACCGAAATCTGGAGCGCGTCGAACATCGCGTTCGGGCTGTGCCCGCTCCTCACGCTCTCGGCGATCGAGGCGCTCGACGCCCATGGCAGCGACGAGTTGAAGAAGATCTATCTCGGCAAGCTGGTGTCGGGCGAATGGACCGGCACCATGCAGCTCACCGAGCCGCAGGCCGGCTCCGACGTCGGCGCGCTGCGCACCCGCGCCGAACGCGCAGCCGATGGCACCTACCGCATCAAGGGCAGCAAGATCTTCATCACCTATGGCGATCACGACATGACCGATAACATCGTTCATTTCGTTCTCGCCCGCCTGCCCGATGCACCCGTCGGCACCAAGGGCATCTCGCTGTTCCTGATTCCGAAGTTCATGGTCAATGCCGACGGCTCGCTCGGGGCGCGCAACGACATCTATCCATCCGGCGTCGAGCACAAGCTCGGCATGCACGCCTCGCCGACCTGCACCATGACGATGGGCGATCAAGGCGGCGCGATCGGCTACCTGATCGGCGAAGAGAACAAGGGCATGCTCTGCATGTTCACGATGATGAACCAGGCCCGCCTCGGCGTCGGCCTCGAAGGCGTCGGCATTGCCGACCGTGCCTACCAGCAGTCGCTCGCTTTCGCGCAGGAGCGCAAGCAGGGCCGCGCCGTCGGCAAGAAGGGCGACGGGCTCGACCCGATCATCGTGCATCCCGACGTCAAACGCATGCTGCTGCAGATGCGCAGCATGACGGCGGCGGCGCGCTCGATCTGCTACGCCACGGCGGTTGCGCTCGACGTTTCCGTTCGCGCCAAGGACGCAAAAGTCCGCGCCGATGCCGCCGCCCGCGGCGCGCTGCTGACGCCGATCGCCAAGGCGTTCTCCACCGACATCGGCAACGAGGTGACGTATCTCGGCGTGCAGATCCACGGCGGCATGGGCTTTATCGAGGAAACCGGCGCGGCGCAGCACTACCGCGATGCGCGCATCACCTCGATCTACGAGGGCACCAACGGCATCCAGTCGATCGACCTCGTCACCCGAAAGCTTGCGGCCAATGGCGGCGCGTCGGTCTGGGCGCTGCTGGATGAACTCGGCGGCATCGTCAAGCAGGTCGAAGCCTCGAACGATCCGGCCTTCGGCACCACGGGCGCCAAGCTTCGCGACGCCCTCGGCTCGCTGGAGCGCGCCAGCAAATGGCTGCTGGAGCGCGTGGCGTCCTCGCCGAACGATGCGCTGGCGGGGGCCACGCCCTATCTGCGCCTGTTCGGCTCGACGCTCGGCGGCTGCATGCTGGCCGGCGAAGCCCTCGCCGCCAAGAGCACCGGCGACGCCGGCGGCGATCCGCAACGCTACGTGACGGTGGCGCGGTTCTTTGCGGAAAACATTTCCGTGCAGGCGGGGTCGCTGGAGAAGACGGTGACCGACAGTGCCGACGCCGTAAACGGCGCGGATGCGGTGTTGCTGGGATAATCACGTCGAACCAACAAGAAAACGGCGCGCATCGACGCGCCACATACCAGCGCAGGAGCCTCTGTCCCGATGTTTGATTTCGATCGCGTCATTAACCGCCGCGGCACGCACGCGTCGAAGTGGGACAACATGGCGAAGCTTTCGGGGATCACTTCCCCGGACGGCATCCCGATGTGGGTCGCCGACATGGATTTCGCGGCGCCTCCCGGCGTAACGGAAGCACTGACCGCCACCGTGACCCGCGCCGTGCACGGCTATTACGCCGACACCGGGACCTGGGCGGGTGCACTCGCCGAGTGGATGAAGCGCCGGCACAACCTCACGATCGACCCCGCCTGGGTCAGCCCGACGCCCGGCGTCGTCTCCGGCCTTGGCCTGATCCTGCAGGCCGTCACCGAGCCCGGCGACGAGGTCGTGGTGTTTCCGCCGGCCTATCACGCCTTCCGAAGGATCATCGTCTCGAACGACCGGCAGATTCTCGACGCTGAACTCGTTCAGCGCCAGGGCCGCTACGTGATGGACCTCGATGCGCTGGCCTCGAAACTGACGCCGCGCACAAAAATAGTGTTCTTCTGCAGCCCGCACAATCCGGGCGGCACGGTGTGGTCCGCCGAGGAGATCCGTGCGCTCGCCACGCTCTGCGCCGAGCGCAACCTCATTCTGGTATCCGACGAAATCCACTGCGACCTGCTGCTGAACGGCGCGAAGCATACGCCGACCCTGTCGGCCGCGCCCGAGATCGCCGATCGCCTGATAACCTGCGTCGCCGCGACCAAGACCTTCAATCTCGCCGGCGCGCATGTCGGCGCCTGCTTCACCTCGAATCCCGTCTTCAAGCAGAAGCTCGACGCGCGGATCGCGGCGAGCGGGCTGGCGTCCTATAACGCGTTCGGCATGATCGCGACGGAAGCTGCCTGGCGAACCGGCGAAGCGTGGCTCGACGCCCTGCTGCCTTATCTTGCCGGCAATCACGACCTGCTCAATACGCGGATCGAGCGCGCGGCGCCCGGCGCGCGCGCGATGCGGCTCGACGCGACCTATCTCGGCTGGGTGGATTTTTCCGGCACCGGACTGCCGGCCGGCGACGTCGCCGCGCGGGTCAAGGAACGCGCGCGCATCTTCGCCAGCCCCGGCGAGCAATTCGGACCCGGCGGCGACAGCTGGCTGCGGTTCAATTTTGCCACGCCGCGGTCGATCCTGCAGGAGGCGCTCGATCGCCTCGACGACGCCTTCAGCGATCTGCGGAAATAGCAACGCGACGCAGGCCGCGCCTCACGACATAATGACGAAATCCTTGCCCGAGCGCGTGTCCGGGTGCAGCGGCGCCTCGGTGAGGATGACGATCATGCCGGGATGCATGCGCTTCTGCAGTTCGGCGACGAAAGCGTCGCTCGATCGCAACTTCTGCAGCATGTCGCCCGGCTGCTCGTTCGCGCCCATCGGATCGCTGTGGCTGATCGCCGACCAGCTCATGCCCTGCACGGCGCCGTGCGGGCCCTGCAGCAGCAGCACATGGTTGCCGAGCGTCCCCTCGCCCACGATCGTCAGCGGACTTTCGGCGACCACCGTGCCGTTTTCGATCAGCGCGATGCGCTTCTCGGAGGACGAGGCGACGACGGAGACGATCGATGACGTCTCGGTCTCCGCCCAGTCGGCCGGATGCTTCTTGCCATCGAGCGAGGCTTCGATCTGCCGGAACTGGCCCTCGGCATAGCCTGACAGCACCATGCCCGGATGCGTCAGCTCCCAGGGATCGGTATGCGAGCCCGCGATGATGACGGGGGTGCCGAGGTGGGTGACCGTGAACAGTTTGGCCGAGAAATCCAGCGGCAGCCGGACACAGCCATGCGAGGCCGGATAGCCCGGCAGATTGCCGGCGTGAAGCGCAACGCCCGACCAGGTCAAACGGTTCATGTTCGGCATCGGCGCGTCATTGTAGGTGCTCGATTTGTGGTTCCTGTCCTTCTCCAGCACCACGAACACGCCGGTCGGCGTCGAATGACCGGGCTTGCCGGTCGAACAGGTCGATACCGCGATCCGCACGCCGTTGCGATAGACGTGAACCAGCTGCTGGGGAATGGAGACCACGACCGCCACTGGTCCCGCAGGCTGCCGTTCCGGATTCCAGGTGAACTCGCCGGGCTTGAGCGCGCGCAGTTCCTTGACGATTTCCTCGGCGACGACATCTAGACAAACGGCGGACAGGACGACGGCGCCGGTGCCGGCCAGCAGTTTCCGGCGGTTGAGGTGGCGATCGGATTGATGTGTCATCAGTTGCACCGGATTGGCCTGGAAGGATGCACTATAGCAGCAGCGTTACCGGGTACCAGCGTCGGCAATAACCCGCAGGATGGGTGGAGCCAACGGGTCGCGCGAATGCGCGCCCGATGACAGGCTCCGCGATACCCATCGCCACACATCGCTGTCATTGATGGGTATCGCTTCGCTCCACCCATCCTACGAATCCCCCGCCCGCTGCGACCCAGCGGCGCACGCCTGCCCCCGCTCCGCACAACCCACTTGCGTTGCTCCGCCGGTGGTGTTCACTGGCGGCGAGCCATGCCTTGGTGTGCTACCGGCACTCGCCGGCAAGGGGAGGTAATGCCGGAACAATCCTGTAGGCTCGCCACAACAACAAGACGGCCGGACAGGCCGATACGTCGATACGAAGTCAAAAATAAAATCAGGGAGGACGTTTCATGAAATTCTTGAAGACGGCGCTTGCGGCCACCGCCGCTACCGTATTGCTGGCAGGACCGGTGCTGGCTCAGGGCAAGCCTGCGGAAATCAAGGTCGGCATCACCACGTTCCTGTCCGGACCCGCCTCGGTGTTCGGCGTCCCGGCCAAGGCCGCAGCCGAGATGATCGCGGAAGACCTCAACAAGAAGGGCGGCATCGGCGGCGTGCCGGTAAAACTCTCGTTCGTGGACGAAGGCGCCGGCGGCGAAGCGCTGGTCTCGAACTACCGGCGCATGGTGCAGGACGAAAAGGTCGACGCGACCTTTGCCTCGATTTCGTCCGGCAGTTGCAACCAGCTCGTTCCGGTTGCGGAAGATCTCAAGGTGATGAACTTCATGTGGGATTGCGGCGCCGCCTCGATCCTCGAGACCAAGAAATATCGCTACAATTTCCGCACCCAGGCCAACGGCACGCCCGAGATGCTGGCCGTATTGATCTACCTGCTCAAGACCAAGCCCGACTTCAAGACGATCGCGGTGGTCAATCAGGACTATGCCTGGGGCCGCGAGAGCTGGGAAATCTTCTCGACCGCGCTGAAGGCGATGAAGCCGGACGTGCAGGTGGTCGCCGAACTGTTTCCGAAATTCGGCGCGCCTGACTACTCCACGGAAATCTCGCGCCTGCTGGCGCTGCGTCCCGACGTGGTGCTGACCACGAGTTGGGGCGGCGACCTCGACACGCTGGTGCGTCAGGCCGGTCAGCGCGGCCTGCTGCAGCAGTCGACCTTCGTGCTCGGCATCGGCGAGTCCTCGATCCAGCGGCTCGGCAAGGATCTGCCCGACGGCCTGATCGTCGGCGCCCGCGGCGACCACTGGTTCCTGCATCCCGAGAAGAAGAACGATGCCGCCTTCAAAGCCTTCAACGAGGCGTTCAAGGCCAAGACCGGCGCATGGCCGATCTATCCGGTCTATCACATGGCGCAGGCGTTCTCGGCGCTGCAGGCCACCTACGACAAGGCGATCAAGGCGAATGGCGGCAACTGGCCGACCCGCGAGCAGATCGTCGATGCCGCAGGCGGCACCGAGTTCGCCACCGGCTTCGGCCGTCCGGTCACGCTGCGCCCCGAGGACAACCAGGGCCTCGAAGCCCAGCTCGTCGGCGTTACCAAGACCGTCCCCGGCTACGACTTCAAGCTGCTCGACAACATGATGATCTTCGATCCGAAGGTGATCACCAATCCGGCCGGCGCGCGGTCGGTCGACTGGCTGAAGACGCTCAAGCCGGAATTCGTCAAGATGGACGTGCCGACCTTCAAGCAGTAACGCCGTGATCGCCGTCCTCCGGGCATTCGGCCGGAGGACGGTCCTTCCCCAAGGTTTGCAATGAATTCCACTCTCGCCATCCTGGCCGTCCTCGACGGGATCAGCTACGCCGCCCTGGTGTTCCTGGTCTCGGTCGGGCTCAGCCTGATCTTCGGCGTGCTGCGCGTGGTCAACGTCGCGCACGGCTCGCTCTACGCGTTCGGCGCGTATCTCGCCGCGACCCTCAGCCTTGCGGTTGCGCCAATCTCGCCGTGGCTGACCTACCCCGCGCTGATCGCGGCCTCGATCGTGATCGGCGTGGTCTGCGGCGGTTTCATCGAGCGCTTCCTGCTGCGCCCGCTCTACGGCCGCGACGACGTGCTGCAACTCCTGATCACGTTTGCGGCGTTCATGATCATGGACAATCTGCAGCGGCTATTGTGGGGCGTGCAGCCGATCTTCGCCGCCGAACCGCTGAAGTTGTTGCCCAATATTTCCGTATTCGGCGTCAACT
>JAQSDT010000112.1 GCA_029946075.1 bacterium
GCCGTCAATTCGCCGGGCATCATGGTCGATGGTGACGTGGTCTCGGTGGCGCCGTAGCAGTTCGCGAGTTTCAGGCCGGGAATTTTGGCATCCAGCCGTTCGATCGTGGCGATCGGCATCGGCGCGCCGCCGAAACCGCCGATCCGCCAGCTCGACAGATCGTAGCTGTCGAAATCCGGCTGCAGCAGGCAGAGATTGTACATCGCCGGCACCATCACGGTGTAGGTGACGCGCTCCTTTGCCGCCAGCTTCAGATATTCCGACGCCTTGAACTCGGGCATGACGATCAGCGCGCCGGCGCAGCGGACCATGGTCATGATGTTGGCGACGACGCCGGTGACGTGGCCGAGCGGCACCGCCGCGACCGAGCGGTCTGCCTCGGTCAGCCTGAAGCACGAGACGAACACCATCGCCGAATGAATGATGTTGCAATGCGCGAGCATCGCGCCCTTCGGCCGCCCCGTGGTGCCAGAGGTGTAGAGGATCATCGCGGTGTCCTCCTCGCCGACCTCGACGGGCGCAGCCATCGGCGCGTGATCGGCGAGTTCGGAGAAACGCGAGACCGCGGGGACGTCGTCGACCGCGATCCGGTGCGCCAATTCCGGAATATCGCGCGCCTCGGGGATGCGGTCGGCGAGCGAGGCTTCGTGGACCAGCAGCCGCGCGCCGCAATCGGTCAGCACATAGGCGATCTCAGGCTTCTGCTGGCGGGTCGACAGCAGCACCGTCACGAGGCCTGCATGCGCCGCGCCCAGCATCGTCAGCACGAACTCGGTGCGGTTGCCGAGCAGCACCGCGACACGATCGCCGCGCTGCAGGCCGAGCGTTTGAAAACCGGCCGCGATCTGCGCCGCTTGCCGCGCGACCTCGCGCCAGCTCATTCGCGTCGCGCCGCAGACCAGTGCCTCCCCGTCCGGATTGCGCGCCACCGCTTCGGCGACCATGGCGGGGATGCTTTTGGGCCGCTCGCAGAATACCGGGACGACGCGGTCGCCGAAGCGCGGCTCCAGCCGCATCGCCGGAATGGAATGCTGCGACCAATCCATGGCGCGCCCCGTTATTTTTTCATCTCATAGACGTGTTCGGGTCCGGGGAAGGCGCGCGAGCGCACGTCGTCGGCATAGCCCTGGATGGCGGCCTCGATCGCCGGGCCGAGATTGCCGTAGCGGCGCACGAATTTCGGCGTCCGCGGCGACAGGCCCAGCATGTCCTCGAGTACCAGCACCTGGCCATCGCAAGCCGCGCTGGCCCCGATGCCGATGGTGGGGATGGCGATCGTCTCCGTGATCTTGCGCGCCAGCGGTTCGGCCACCGCCTCGACCACGACCGAAAACGCGCCGGCGTCCGAAATCGCCTTCGCGTCGGCGAGGATCGGATCCCAGCTGCCTTCTTCGCGGCCCTGCGCACGGAACGAGCCGAGCGTGTTGATCGACTGCGGCGTCAATCCGATGTGGCCCATCACGGGAACGCCGCGTTCGGACAGAAATGCGACGGTTTCCGCCATCCGCACACCGCCCTCGAGTTTGACAGCGCCGCAATGGGTCTCCTTCAATATCCGCACCGCGGAATGAAACGCCTGTTCCTTCGACGCTTCATAGGAGCCGAACGGCATGTCCACCACGACCAGCGATTGACGCGAGCCGCGCATGACGGCGTGCCCCTGCAGGATCATCATGTCGAGCGTGACCGGCACGGTGGTCTCGAACCCATGCATGACGTTGCCGAGGGAATCGCCAACCAGGATGACGTCGCAATAGCGGTCCACCAGCGCCGCGGTATGGGCGTGGTAGGACGTCAGCATCACGATGGGCTCGCCGTTTTTGCGCGCGCGAATGTCAGGCGCGGTCTTGCGCTTGATGGCCGATTGAACCGACATGTCTGCTAGACTCCAACCACGGGGACGCCGATCACAGCCGGGTGGAATGCGAAAGCGAGCGCCAGATAGGCCACGACACCGACCGCGATCGCGATCAGATCGTTGGCGGGACCGCCGACCGGAATCGGCGGACTGCCGGCATCGGGACGACGTTTGAGCGAGATGCGGTCGAACACCGCCCATGCGAGGAACGAGCCGAACAGGATGATCGAACCGAGATCGCCATTGGCGAGCAGATGCGCCGCCGCCCACAGCTTGACGCCGGTCAGCATCGGATGCTTCAGCGTCGTGTAGATCCGGCCGCGGACATAGGACGCGACGACCATGATCACCGCCGGCAGCATCAGGGCCACCGTAATGTGCTTGAAGGCGGTCGGCGGATTCCAGACGTCGATCCAGCCGCTGGCGCGGTAGTGGGAAAAGCCCCAGGTGACGAGCGCGAGGCCGGCGACGGAGGCCACCGTGTAGGCGATCTTGTAGCCGCCCTCGCCCAGCGAACCGATGACCTTCGCGCGCAACGCGCGCTGCGTGGTCAGCGTATGAACGCCAAGGAACAATATCAGGCCCAAAATCATCACCAGCAGACCCATGATGTCCTCCCTCACGCGGCTGGTTTTCTCCTCTCCGGGTAACATCTAAGTGGCCGGGAGCGCAATGCGCCACGCGGCTCCGGATCGAGGCGGCGGCGTTCACTTCCCCGAGGTCATGGCGGAAAGCTCCGCGATCAGCGCCTTCTCGCTGGGCTGGTCGAGGACGCCGGTGGCATAGAGCGAAATACCGCCATAGAGCGTGATGTAGACCTTCATGACAGCGCGGCGCCGCGCCGCGGGAGACTCGATGTCGGCGCAGAATATCCGCATCGCTTCCGATATCACCTTGTGCGCCGCCTGCTGCAGCGGCGGGTTGTGCTTCATCGTGGCATGCGGCCGGCTGGTCATCAGCGCGTAGAGGGCGCGATGGGCGAGCGCGAAGCGGACATATCTGGCGGTGTAGTCCTCCGGCGTCTTCGCCTTTGCCACGACCGCAGCCAGTTTCAGATAGGTTTCCGTCGCGACCGCGTCGAGCAGCGCCTCGCGGTGGACGAAATGGTTGTAGAGCGAGCGGTGCGCGACGCCGACGGCCTCCGCAACCTCGCGCAGGCTCAACTGCTCATGGCCGCCCCTGGCGACGAGGCGCGTGGCGGCCTTCAGCGCTTCGGCGCGAAGATTGCCGTGGCGATAGGTCGCCCGGCGCGGTGACGTGCTCATGTCATCTTCATACAAAGCCCGCCCGCCGGGCGCTACCCTCACGCCGGAACACGGCGCGCAACGCGATCCTCGCCATAATTCGGCGTAATGTCCTCGTCGATCACCTGCCGGATCTGGGTGATGACTGCCCCCCGCGCCCGCATCTTGGTCGCAGCGTGTGCGGGCATGTTGAGCTTGCTCAGCGCCAGCGCGGCTTCCCCGGCGGCCTGTTCGAGCCGGTCGACCGGAACCACGCGGTCGAAGAACCCTGCTGTAACGGCTTCCGTCGGCCCGAACATTTCCCCGGTCATCACCACACGGCTGAAATAAGCCGGCGTCAGGCGCTGGCGGGCGATTTCGATGGCAAAGCGTGGCACCGTCAGCCCGATCGCGACCTCGTTCATGCCGATGCGATAGTCACCCTCGGCGGCGACGCGATGATCGCTCGACATGATCAGGAACGCGCCCATCGGGTAGGCATTGCCCTGACAGGCGGCGACGACCGGCATCGGGAATGACAGGATGCGCAGCGCCAGCTCGGCGCCCGTCTTCACCATCAGATACTGATCCTCCGCGCTGCCCTTGGCGAACACGCTGAGATCGAAGCCGCCGGAAAAGTGCTTGCCGCGCGCCTTGAGGATCACGACGGCCTTGTCGTTTTCCGCCTGGTCGAACGCACCATGCAGCGCGTTCAGCATCGCCAGCGACATGACGTTGGCCTTGCCGTCGTCCATCACGATGGAGGCGATCGGGCCGGAACGGGAATAGGTCACGAGTTCGGTCATGGAGGTTCTCCCCTGAGGTTTATAAGCATCCAGTGGATACTTCTGGCCAGCAGGATGCAAGACCGCCGGATCAGCGGCGCGCGCATATCGGCATCCACTGGATGCATGACCGAAAAATGAGAGTTGACCCAAATCGGCTATGGTAGCGCGAATGAGCGCTTGTCTAACTGATCGACCACAGCCACCGCCAGTTCGTGCATCACCAGCATCGCCGCTTGTTCGTAAGTCGAATAGTCATCAAGACTTTCAACCACCAGCTTCTTGCCGTGAGCTATTTCATTCCGTCTACCTACAATGGCATTTATTTGAGAGACGTTCGCTTCTATCTGCCCGGTAGGAAGGCCGACAGCCGCATTATTCTCCCTCGCTAAATTTGCCCAAAGATTCGACTTCGTCTCTAGCCTACTCGAAAATGCAACTGGCTCGCGCATTGCATCGGGTAATTTTGTCTGGGCAAAACTCCATATTGCCAATGCGGAAGTATCGCCTCTCAACTCCTGAAATGTCTTTGAGAGTGAAAGGATTGCAATGGATTCGACCGCCTTACTGCGCAAACAACCATCTCTCTCAATTTCACTTAGAAAGAGATCCCAGCAAAATTTGCAGAAACCTTCGTAGTGAGCATACAACATTGTCCAGAGGGCACGCAGTAACGCGCGCTGCCGATCACTTTTCGGCGGTGCAGAAACTGCCGCAAGCTTGAGAGAACCGAGTTCGGCCTCCCTCCACTTCAAATCTTCCTCAATCTCGGCGGCCCACTTGCTCATGTGGCGACAATACAATCCTTCACCAATTCAATTCGTCGTTTGAGTTTTGTACGATTGTTCGCGCCCGGGCCTGTAACTTCGCGAAAATCGTCGCTCTGTACGAGTTCAACCAGCCTGTCCTTGACTGCGTTTGGTGACTTAGTTTCGAACTGGTCAATTACCGCTGCTGAACCGAGCGCAACTGCTTCAAAATAAGCAGGCGCGAGGCCGCCGACTGGGCTGGCGCCGCGGAACTTAACAAATGCCGTCTCCCCCAATTTAGCATTTATTGCAGAAAATACTCTCCGGAAAGCAGCTTCCTGCGCTTCCAAATTGAAGGGGACCTGTTCGGTCAAAACTGACTCCATGAAATCATCGAGCCAATCTCGAACATTTCCTCGGTATGTCTCAACCGAGTTGATGCCCGCAAGAAATCTCAGCACGAGCTCTTCGTTTCCCTTTTGCTCCATTTCAGCCGACGCCAATGACTGCGTCGTCGCAACGAAATCGTTGTCGGCGCTTAATGTCTGAAGGAAGGAATAGAACTTCGCACCTAACTCACCCAACATTCGTGCGGAACAGTTTCTAATCTCCTGAGGTGCGAGAATTGCTCCTCCAGTATTTAGCCGCTTGAACATTTCGTATCTCAGAAACGATTTGCTTTGGCGTTTGATGACAATCGTTCTCAAGGATGAACGCTTTAGGCGCAACCGTAGACTTAGAGGAAGATCGCTATTTTTTCTTCCATTCAGCTCTTTTACGAGGTCGCAGCCAATTAGCGAAAACTCTTCAAGCGCAAGTTGCGTAGGCTCAATAAACTGTAAGACTGAGCTAATTCTCTGGAGTCCGTCTATTAGTTCATAAACTCCGTCTTCGTTCTCGATGACGAAAATCTGCGGAATCGGAAGTTCAAGCAAGATGGATTCTATAAGTCGAGATTTCTGCTCGGGCGACCAGCGAAAAAGCCGCTGATACTCTGGTTGAATTACAAGCTCTTTGTTTGCGTGGAGATTGACGATCTCACCAAAGCTCAGATCTAACGATTCTGTTCGAACCTCCCCGATTCTTTGATCAATTTCTTTTTCAAGTTCCACAGCGGTTCTCCAAAGAGCAATAAATCATCCATGCAAGCGCGCGTCTGAGTGCGGCGCCGAGTGCGCAGACGATCGACAGGCTATTTCCTAGGCGGGCTATACGCAACGTAAAACGACTGCGTTTCTACCTAAAGGATAGCAGGCACCGAGCCGGCTACGCCTTCTTCACGTCCTTGACGGCGGAGAACTCGATGCCCTCGGCGCGCTCGCGGGTGTAGCCGAGATAAAACTCGTTTTTCGCCATGAACACGGGATCGCCGTCGACGTCGTCGGCGATGCCGGAATTGTTGGCGGCCACGAAGGCCTCGAGCTTCTTGCGGTCGTTGGACGAGATCCAGCGCGCGAGCTGGAATTCGGAGATTTCGAATTCCACCGGAAGGGAATATTCGGCGTCGAGGCGCGCCTTGAGCACGTCGAGCTGCAGCGGGCCGACGACGCCGACCAGCGCCGGCGCGCCGTCGCGCGGGCGGAACACCTGCACCACACCCTCTTCCGACATCTGCTGCAGGGCTTCCTTCAGCTTCTTGGCCTTCATCGCGTCCGTCAGGCGCACGCGGCGTACGATTTCCGGCGCAAAGCTGGGAACGCCGACGAAGGTCAGGTCCTCGCCTTCGGTCAGGGTGTCACCGATCCGCAAGGTGCCGTGGTTGGGAATGCCGACGACGTCGCCGGCAAAAGCCTCATCCGCCACCGAGCGGTCCTGGGCAAAGAAGAATTGCGGGCTCGACAGGCTCATGTTCTTGCCGGTGCGCACCAGCTTGGCCTTCATGCCGCGGCTGAGCTTGCCCGAACACAGCCGGGCGAAGGCGATGCGGTCGCGGTGGTTCGGATCCATGTTCGCCTGGATCTTGAACACGAACGCGCTCATGCGCGGCTCGGCCGCTTCGACCTTGCGCAAATTGCTTTCCTGCGCCCGCGGCGGCGGTGCGAATTTGCCGAGGCCTTCCAGCAAATCGCCGACGCCGAAATTGCGCAGCGCGCTGCCAAAATAGACCGGCGTCAGATGGCCCTCGCGAAACGCTTCGAGTTCGAACGGCTTGCAGGCCTCGGAGACCAGGGCCAGTTCGTCCTTGATTTCGCCGACGTCGAGATTGGCATTGCGGCCGGCGAGATCGGCGATGTCGATCTGCTCGGTGGCACCGGTCTTGGCGCCGCCGCCTTCCAGCAGCCGCACGCCGCCATTGACGACGTCGTAGGTGCCGAGGAAATCGCGGCCGCGGCCGACCGGCCAGGTCATCGGCGTGGTATCGAGCGCCAGCGTCTTTTCGATCTCGTCCAGCAGGTCGAACGTGTCGCGGCTCTCGCGGTCCATCTTGTTGATGAAGGTGATGATCGGGATGTCGCGCAGCCGGCACACCTCGAACAGTTTTCGTGTGCGCGCTTCGATACCCTTGGCGGCGTCGAT
>JAQSDT010000113.1 GCA_029946075.1 bacterium
CGCGCTTCTTGCGAAGCACTACAAGCTAACCGCTTTTCCTAAGACGAGGACGACAGAATTGGACAGGGGTGCTTCCCCTGATTCCACGCCTCCAGTCTCGGTACCTTCCGTTGAGTTCGAACCACTAGCTCACGAGCACCTTGTTCAGGTGCGAGGTCTCGGACGACCAGCCGTCCGGCGGCCAGGGCGCGCGGTCATGCGGGGAGGGCGCTACCGGATAGGCCTGGTCGCGAGGCAGGAACTCGACCTCGATCCGGAAGTCTTCCTCCTGCTCGAAGCCATGCCAGTGCAGGAAATCTACATAGACGCGCCGTCCGTCGCGCAGCCGCAGCACGAAGCCGGCCGAGCTGCTGTGCATCTCCCCGAAGGTCCAGAAGCACTCCACCTGCTCGATGTCGCTTCGCGAGAGGCCGTGGGCGCCGGCGTCGAGGGCATAGAGCACGTGGCCCAGTTCGTAGAGGCCACGGATCCGGGCGTAGGCGGCGGCGGGTGACGTGTCCTTTGCCATGGCATCAGTCTAGCAAGGCCTCGCCGGCCAGCCGATTGCCGCCCTCCCGGCCGCCTTCTATAGTTTCGCCAACCAGAAGAAGAACGAGCCAGGGAGCGGAGCATGGCGTCCACCACCGTCTTCGGGTCGCTTGCCGACTATCAGAAGGGCAGCATCGAGATCGTCAGCGGCGATCCCCGGCACTACGTCTTTTCCAACATCTTTGAAGTGGCGTCGAAGTCCAAGCCCTATGAGCGCGTGGTCGTCGGCAAGAACCTCGAATATGTGCAGGAGGTGATGCGCGCCGAGGGTATCTCGCCGTGGTTTGCCTGCGCGCACGACGAGTTCGCGCTCTGCATGGACGGCGAGGTCGAGATCGAGCTGGTCAAGCTCACCGCGCCGCCGGCCGCGGGCAGGAATGGCGCGGTGCTGATCGGAGACGGGCCGGTCGGAGAGGGGCCAGCCGGCAAGCGCATGGGCCTGATCCGGCTGAGGCGCGGTCACCAGGCGCTGCTGCCGGCAGGTTGCGGCTATCGTTTCACGGCGCGCAAGACCGGCGTGATCCTGCAGCAAACCCTCCAGGGTGAGCTCAGCCGTGAAAAATGGAACGAGATCTGCCTCAAATAGCGGAGCGGGCAATGTCGACGGCAACGGCACAGGTGATCGCCACCGATCCCAGCAACGAGAACGGCTATCGCACGTTCCGGCTCGGCAAGTTCGAGCTCGCGCGCGACGAATATTTCGTCACCATCCGCTGGCCGGCCAAGGGCCAGACGCGCTCGCACCAGATGTCGGCCGAGGCCTTCCTGCGCGCCTGCATGCGCGACGTGGCGTGGAACTTCTTCTACGGCTGGGTGAATTTCGACCACGTCATCGGCACGCGCAATCTCTACGGCCAGGTCGACATGTATGCCGGCAGCTTCAACGGCGTGATGAAGGCGGCAGGCGTTGACTACACCGAGCGCTTCGAGGCCGACCACATCCTGGCGACTTTCAAGGCGATCCTGCACGACTGGGTGAACGAGGGCTTCGATCCGTTCGCCGCGCCCGTCGAGACCGGGACGGCGTTCGGCACCAAGCACGGCGACAACATCGGCGCGATCGAGCGCACGCGCATCGAGACCAAGCGCATGCCCGGCCTGCCGGGCGATTCGCCGTTGCGCAACGACAAGCCGGTCAATCGCGCCTTCGCCGACGTCTCCCAGGACGAGCCCGAGATCGAGGCCGAACCCGGCTTCGAGGGCCAGTTGCACGCCTTCAGCCTGTTCAAGTATCTCAGCCGCTCCGACGTGACCTGGAACCCGTCGGTCACCGCGGTGTGCAAGGCCTCGCTCGCCTGCCCGACGACCGAGGAGTACATCCTGCCGGTCTTCCACGGCAACGACCGCGTCGAATGGTTCATCCAACTCTCCGACGAGATCGTGTGGGATGTCGGCGACAAGAACACCGGCTCGCCGCGGGCGCGCGTGACGATGAAGGCGGGCGACGTCGCCGCCATGCCGGCCGACATCCGCCATCAGGGCTATTCCAAGAAGCGCTCGATGCTCTACGTCTGGGAGAACGTCACGCCGGGCCTGCCGCAGCGCTACGAGAGCGGAGAACTTTCGCCCTATCCGGTCGACTTCTGAGCGCAACGCTCTTCGCGTCTTGCCGCATGGTCTGAAGGGCAACGGCGGCCTTCTCGCCTGTAGGGCCTTGCTTTATCCGGAGAGGTTACGGCTGACAATCCCACGATCCGCCCGATCCACCGAGGGCGGCCCTGAAGGTCGTAGCCGTTCGGAACTCGTTGATCGTCGGCTCGACCCAATCGCTGGCCCCGAGGCCGGGCGACATCTGGTCGGGAGACAGCGAGCCCATGCACACCCAGTCTAGCTGAGGTCTAGCGTACTGTATTGTTGGCTCAGCAGGCGCATACTTGCGGACTTCCAAGGGTCGCGCCCGATTGCCGTGTCTCGAACACGCCGACTAAACCGAATTGCATTATCCAACGCCACATCGATGCCCGAGATGCCAAGGCTTGCCCTGAAGGCAAACGCCTTGTCTCTCGCAGCGTCGCCGGCCTCACAAATTCGATACGAAATTCGGTCGACCCAACAATATTCTACGTTTTGACGATGGCTGTCTGCGGCAACGATTGCTTCAAACGAACGCCGGGGGACCGAATGCAAGGATCTGGGTCCATACAGCGACTCATCTTTGTCGTAAAAAACAAGCTGACCTTCGAAATCAATGATCCATTTATGGTGGTTGTAGCCTTGGAACGTGCTCGCACGGTCGGACATCCCTACCGTTTGCTCCGCAAGCCGCGACGGGACCTCGACATATCCAGCCTTTGCAACGCGGCTTAACTCGTCCATCAAAAAATTCGGGCAGCGCAAGTCTTCTAATGTTTGGGTGCAGACCGCGAATTCGAAATATTTATCCGGGACGGGTATTCTCATGTTCGCGTCGCAGAAGTTTACTTGATACCACGTACTCCGACTGAACTTCTCAGCCGGAGACGACGACAGCTGCACCCTTCCAGAGCGCGTTTCCCACGGATAAAGGTCTGCGACGTGTGTTGCTTCTGCATGTGGGTGCGCCCACCCACCGGCGTCCAGAATGCGCGCCCGCTTAGGTACCTTGCCTAAATAATTCAACATTGCCTCGACTATAAGTAACCTGGCGGCATTTTGTCGATCTGCTCACTTCGCGGCGCCAGGTTTCTTAGCCCCGGCCTTAATCCTCTTAGCCGGATACGTTACACTTTACATACCCAACCCAACAGGTAGGATGGCGGCCAAGGAGCAAGTCATGGCCAAGTCCGTTCTTTCCGCCCCGCATTTCCAGACCGAGGAAGCCGCTTTCGCCTACGTCGAAGCGCGCCTTTGGCCGCACGGTCCGACGTGCCCCCATTGTGGCAACGTGGACGGGGCGCGGATTGGCCGCCTGCAGGGCAAGACCACCCGCACCGGCCTCCGGAAGTGCTACGCCTGCCGCAAGCCCTTCACGGTCCGCATTGGCTCGATTTTCGAGGATAGCCATCTGGCCCTGCATCTGTGGCTGCAGGTCATTCACCTGATGTGCGCCAGCAAGAAGGGGATCAGCACCCGCCAAATCCAGCGGTTCCTGTCCTGCTCGATGAAAACCGCTTGGCATCTGACCCACCGTATCCGTGAGGCGATGGCGGAGCGGGGGCGACCTGCCGCCGATGGGCGGACAGGGCGTCACCGTGGAAGCCGACGAAACCTACATTGGCGGCAAGTCGGGCCGTAAGAAGGGCCGGGCCACCACCGAGAAGAAAATCGTCATCACCCTGGTTGAGTGCGACGGTTCGGCCCGTTCGTTTCATGTGCCGAACGTTCGTGCGGCGACCGTGGGCAAGGTGCTATTGCACGCCAAGCGCGGCCCCCGCCTGATGACCGACGAAGCGCGTGTTTATCAGGACACGCCGGAATACTTCGCCAGCCACGAACAGGTTGGCCACGCCTACGAGGAGTACGTTCGTGGTGATGTCTACACGAACACCGTCGAGGGCTATTTCGGCATCCTCAAGCGCGGCCTGTTCGGCGCCTACCAGAACGTCAGCGAGACCCGTCTGCATCGCTATCTGTCGGAGTTCGATTTCCGATACAGCAACCGCGAGAAGCTGGGCGTTAACGACACTACCCGCGCGGGTCTTGTGGTGAGGGGCGTCAAGGGTAAGCGCCTGAGCTATCAAACAATTGCTGGCGCATAGTCGAGCGCGGCCCAAATTCAAGCGTGCGCTTCTCCTCCTGTTGGGAGACTTCCTGTGATGATAAGGTGACGTCATGGCACGAAAGGTCGCGACCAAATCAAAATCGAAACTAACCGACGCGGAGCGCCACAAGCGCTTCGTGTCGATGGCGCGCGAAGTCGAGGCGGACGAATCCTCAGCGAGTTTTGATAGGGCGTTCAAGATGGTGGCCAAGTTGCCCACCAGTCCAAAGAAACGCCCACCCCGCGCTTAAGCCTCCGGACAAATTCCAAGATGTGATCGCGCGACAGGAAGACGGCCCCAAACCGGCCAGTATCGACATATCTTTTTAGGTGAGGCCGGGGGGCGGGCACGTCTTCAGTCTTCAGGACTTCACAAGTGTAGAAGTACGTCTCCCAAGCAATCATATCGGCCCCCTGCAGAGGGATGACCTTTTCCATCGATCGGAACGCCAATCCCTCTAGTGGGCGCGAACCGTACTTCGTGTGCATTGCTTGATACCGGTCATATACGCGTCCGTACCGCTCGGTAGACTTCCCCGTATCATCGCAGATCAGGGAAACGCCTTCCTGCCGACGGCCCCCAATATCGAGCGCAGAGATGGCGGATGCGAAGGCCATGTCGTCTGCTGCGCCGTGCGCTTCCAGTAATCGGCCGGTTATCAACTCGTCATAGTCAGACTTCGAGATAGCCGCTGACACGCCATGAACTCCACAGTCCAAAATGATCTGGCGGAAGTCATGAATTAGCCTGTCGCGCTCTCCCTTTGAGTAGCTCTCAAATTCCTCCCAGCCCCATTGGCAATGGGCCATGTGAAAGCGTTTAAGCGGCGGCTTTCCAGGCAGCGGATTGGCGAGCTTCGCTTTCCAGCGAGGCTCAAATTCCTCCCACTGGGCTTGCTCTCCGATCAGTCCGCCGAAGACGACTATCTTCGACCCGGCGTGAGTCCCTGAATCGTCAAGATAGAAAACGGCCACCAGAAGGCTCCGGGGGGCAGGATCTACCCAAGAGACTAGCTCTCGGGCGACGTCGATGATCGACGCCGCACTCACTTTGCCGCCCCATGACAAACATTACCTATTGCCCATGGGTATGGGAAGTGTAACGACTTGCTTTGTCCACAGAAAAGAACATATAGTGAACATTCAATTCAGGAGGTGATCTCGTGGACGATCTGTTCGCTGCTTCCGGTAACGCCTTCCAGCCATCACGAAGCCTGCCGGGGCTTCAAAATCGGGGGCCGTCTCAGCTGGGCGTGCGGCGCCTCCGCCGGCACCACGCGGGTCTCGCCAAGGCGACGGCGCGGCGGCCGCGGACCGATCGGTTGTTCTTCGCCGTTCGTCCCGACCTGGAAACGGCCGGCGAGATCGCCGAGCGCACCAGGCTCTGGCGCGCCGAGCATGGATTGACGGGCAGGGCGCTCAAGCCGGAGCATCTGCATGTCACGCTCTTTCACGTGGACGATGCCCCGGGGACTTCGCCGGCTGAACTGATCGAGACGCTGGCGGCGCGGGCGGCGACCGTGGTGATGCCGACCTTCCGAGCCGAATTCGACCGCGTCCAGAGTTTCCGCAACGGCGCTTTCGTGTTGTGTGGCGACGAGAGCACGATCGGCTTCGAAGTTCTGCAACAGCGCCTGTGCGATGCGCTCGACGCGAGTCCGCGGCCGGCGCGGCGCTTCACCCCGCACCTGACACTGCTGCGTGACGATCGACACGTTCCCGAGCAGACCATCGAGCCGATCGGCTGGACCGCGCGTGAGATCGTCCTGGTGCACAGTCAGTTGGGCCGGACGAGCCATCGGGATATCGTGCAGGTGCCCCTGCGCTAGAGCCCAAGTCGAAACGGCTGACGAGCGCTGATCGGAGGAGTGCGCTCAACATCATGAGCGCCACTGGAGTGGCGCGCTCCCATGAACGCAGATCTCAAATCATCCCGCTCTCGCCTCGCGGCAATTGACAGCCGAAGGGCGTTTCCCTATTTGTTAACCATAAGGTTAACTATAGGATGAGTCGATGACATCGAAATGCAGCATCGTGACGGTCGAGCATCAGCCGACGGCCGTGGTGAAGTCGAAGGTTCCGTTCGCCGAGATCCCGCAGGCCCAGCGCGCGGCGCGGGCCAAGATCGAAACCGGTCTGCCGTCGCTCGATACCGGAGCGCTCGGCATGGCCTGCACGCGCTGGGTACCGCCGTCGGGTGGCGCGCTCGACATGGAGATGGGCACGATCGTGGCGCGCCCCATTGAAGCCCGGGGCGAGATCGTGCCGTCGGAACTGCCGGCCGGGCGCGCCGTTCACTCCGTGATGGTGGGGCCGTTCGACGGCATGGGCGCTGCCTGGCAGACGCTGTTCGACTGGTGTCAGGCCGAGAAGCTGAAACCCGCGGGCATCAACTGGGAAGTCTACGGCCCGACCGCGAGCGATCCCGCCAAGCAGGAAACCTATCTCTACGCACTGCTCGCCTAGAAATTCGCTCGGCCATCTTCAAATCAAAAGGACACATCATGGTAACGGCAAAGAACACGATTTGCGTCTGGTACGACAAGGACGCCGAGGCGGCTGCCCGCTTCTACGCCAAGACCTTTCCCGACAGCGCGGTGAGTGCCGTCCATCTTGCCCCCAGCGACTACCCGTCCGGCAAGAAGGGCGACGTGATCACGGTCCAATTCACGGTTGCCGGCGTTCCGTGCCTTGGCCTGAACGGCGGTCCCATGTTCAAGCACAGCGAAGCCTTCTCGTTCCAGATCGCCACCGACGATCAGGCCGAGACCGACCGCTACTGGAACGCCATCGTCGGCAACGGCGGCCAGGAGAGCGCGTGCGGCTGGTGCAAGGACAAGTGGGGCATCAACTGGCAGATCACGCCGCGCGTGCTGACCGAGGCGATCGCGGCCGGCGGCGATGAAGCCAAGCGCGCCTTCGA
>JAQSDT010000114.1 GCA_029946075.1 bacterium
ACAGAGCTGGCTCACTTTTCGCCAGGCGCTTGGGCTTGGCGGCCATGTCAGGAAGAGCGAGCGGGGTACGACCGTCGTCTATGCCGATCGCTTCACCCCGGAAGACGAACGCCGGCGCGCCGCGGAAACCGGCGAGGAGCCGGGCGCCATCCCGTTTCTCAAACGCTTTACTGTCTTCAACACGGACCAGTGCGACGGCTTGCCCGAGGAGGTTACGGCGTCGGCTGTCCCGCCGCCGCCAGGCCAGATTGAACCGCGTGCCGAGGCGCTGATTGCAGCCACCGGCGCGGATTTCCGCATCGGAGGTGCACGTGCCTACTACAACACGACAGGCGATTTCGTGCAGGTGCCACCACCGGCGGCTTATTTCGAACCGATCAATTGGCACCGAACCGCTTTCCATGAGCTTGGTCACTGGGTTGGTCATACGTCTCGCCTCAACCGCGATCACTCGGGATCGTTTGGCTCGAAATCTTACGCGCGTGAAGAGCTTGTTGCCGAAATTGCGGGTGCCTTCGTCTGCGCCTCGCTCGGTATCGTGCCGACCGTGCGTCACGCCGACTACATCGGTTCCTGGCTGGAGGTGCTGCGCGAGGATAACCGGGCCGTCGTGCGCGCCGCGAGCGCGGCATCGAAGGCCTCCGATTTCCTGCTCGCCTTTCTGCCGCCGGCGATCGACGCGGTTGCTGAGGGTAACGAGGAGGCGGCGTGATGAGTCTGCCCGCTGCTTTCGCTTTCAGCCGTTGCCGCGCGTCAGAGAGTGAGAGGAGAGCTGGTTTGTCGGTGACGGGTTGGAGGTCGAGAGAGAGTCTTTCGGCCGCCCGTCCCAGGAGAAACCGACATGGCAAGCGCCGTTTCGAAGATCAAGCTCAGTCCTTCCCGCGATATTCCCTTCAACAAGCTGGTGCTTAGCCAGTCCAACGTGCGGCGCGTGAAGGCCGGCATTTCGATCGATCAACTGGCGGAGAGCATCGCTCAGCGCACGCTGCTACAAAGCCTAAGCGTTCGTGCGGTCGTCGATGCCGACGGCCAGGAAACCGGCATGTTCGAGGTGCCGGCGGGCGGGCGGCGCTATCGTGCGCTCGAACTGCTGGTGAAGCAGAAGCGTATGGCAAAGACCCAGCCCGTGCCGTGCGTGGTCCGGGACGGCGGCATCGCCGAGGACGATTCCCTCGCCGAGAATGACGAGCGGGTTGGCCTGCATCCACTCGATCAGTTCCGCGCGTTCCAGAGTTTGCGCGACGGCGGCATGAGTGAAGAGGAGATTGCTGCCCGCCACTTCGTGACGCCGGCGGTCGTGAAGCAACGCCTGCGCCTCGCGTCGGTATCCCCGAAGCTACATGAGGTTTACGCCGACGACGGCATGACCCTCGAACAGCTCATGGCCTTCTCCGTGACCGCCGATCAGGCGCGACAGGAGCAGGTCTGGGACAATGTGAGCCGCTCTCAGCTTGATGAACCGTACCAGATCCGGCGGATGCTGACGGAGAATACCGTCCGTGCCTCCGACCGCCGCGCCCAGTTCATCGGGCTCGATGCCTATGAGCAGGCTGGCGGCGCTGTCATGCGGGATCTGTTCGAGCACGACGATGGCGGCTGGCTGCGGGACGTTCTGCTACTCGACCGTCTCGTCACCGAGAAGCTGAAGGCGGAGGCGGAAACCCTTGCGGCCGAAGGCTGGAAGTGGATCTCGGTGGCGCTCAACTTCCCCTACGACCACACCAGCGGCCTTCGCGAGTTGGACGGCGAGCCGGCCGATTTGACCGATGAGGAGCGTGCGACGATCGATGCGCTGAAGACCGAGTCCGACAAGCTCGAGGCTGACTATCAGGACGCTGACGAACTGCCGGACGAGGTCGATCAACGGCTCGGGGAGATCGAGATTGCGCTGTCGGCCTTCGAAACGCGGCCCATGATCTACGATCCGGCCGATATCGCCCGCGCCGGCGTTTTCGTCAGCATCGATGACGAAGGTGCACTGTCGGTCGATCGCGGCTATGTCCGCCCGGAAGACGAAGCGCCTGTCGTCGTCGATTCGGAGGCGGAATCCGCTGTCGATGGCGAACCCGCCGACGGGGAGGAGACCCAGGGCTCGGTCCCCCGCACGGTCATTACTGTCGGCGGTGCTCCGGTTGAACCGGAAGATGACGAGGACGACGCCATCAAGCCGTTGCCGGATCGGCTCATCACGGAGCTGACCGCGCATCGGACCTTGGCGCTACGCGATGCGTTGGCGGGCAATCCGGCGGTGGCCTTCGCTGCGGTGTTGCACAATTTCGTGCTGGCGACGTTCTATCGCTTCGCGACATCGAACGGTTGCCTGGAGATTGCCGTCCGCTCACCGACTCTCCCGCCGCAAGCACCGGGGCTGAATGACACCGCTTCGGCCAAGGCGATCGACATACGCCATGATGGGTGGAAGGTGCGATTGCCCAAGGAGGAGGGCGAACTCTGGGATGCGCTGATTGCGTTCGACGCGGCCGAGCAATCGTCCTTGTTCGCGCATTGCGCCTCGTTCGGCGTCAACGCGCTCTATGAGCCGGCCAATCGCTACAATGTAGGCCGCGTCTCCGCGCATGGCGTTCGCCACAGGCTCGACCAGGCCGACGTCCTGGCGCGCGCAGTCGGCCTCGACATGGCCGCGGCAGGCTGGACCACGAGCGTCGACAATTATCTCGGCCGGGTCACCAAGCCCCGCATTCTCGAAGCGGTGCGCGAGGCCAAGGGAGAGTCGTCGGCGCAGCTTATCGATCACCTCAAGAAGGGTGACATGGCCCGCGAGGCCGAGCGGCTCTTGGAGGGGACGGGCTGGCTGCCCGAACCGCTTCGGCTTGCCGAGACCGACGCCGCCAGCGATGCGGCGACCAGTGAAGCGGAGGCTCTGCCCGAGTTCCTCGCTGATGACGACGAGGTCGAGGCCGACACCGACGAAGATCACCCGCATGTCGCCGCGGCCGAATGATCCACACCTCACGGGGCGGCGACAGCCGCTCCGCGGGGACCTGTCTCCATCCAATCCCATCCACAAGCCCGGCCCTGCAATGGCAGGAACCCGCCGGGCTTTCATCGCTTCAGGAGAACGTTCATGTCTGCTCACAATGTCTACGACAATGCCCCGCTTGGTTCACTCATCCGATATTTCGACGGCACGCCAAAACCTCCCGCGCGCTTCAACAAGAAGCTTGCCGCGTGGCAAAATCGCAATGGCGTCGCGCGCCTGGTCAGGAAGGAGCCGCAGCGCGATCGGCCAACCTATACGTCGCCCGCCAGCATCACCCTCCACGAGGGTGATTTCGCGAGTGGTGGCGTGGTGCTGATGAAAATTCTGCGTACGCATTCCGTCGATGGCGATCTCCAATTTGAGGTCATCGAACGACCCGCCATCGGTGCCGTGCGCATCCTCCAGGAGCACGCCGGCGCCGCCGAACTGCTTCATCTTGCCGGAAACCGCGACGCCGCCGAACGCTGGTTGGGACAACATCACTATTCCAACGTGCGCCTCGAAGACGTCACCGAGGATGAAGTCGGTGCCGATGTCGTCGAGGGACGGGCCGCCTGACCCGCCGCTCCAACCGCCTTGCCCGCTTCACCTCATCGAGCCCGGCCACCGCGCCGGGCTCTTTCCATTTCAGGAGAACCATCATGAACGATCCACAATCGACACCCGAGCCCGCCATTGACGGCATTGCATTCGACCAGAAGCAGCGCGAATACGCGCACCGTGCTGAGGAGCTTTTGGCAGCCAACAAGGCCGTCTTGTTTGATTCACTCGCCGCCGCCGGAATCCAAAACGTCATCGTCACGTTTGACGGCTACGGCGACAGCGGCCAAATTGAGGGCATCAACACCGGGGAAGGGGAGCAAACCATCCCACTGCCATCCGACCGGATCGAGATTGCGCGGACAGCTTGGGGCAGCCCCGAGATCGAGCGTCAAACCCTGACCGTTCACGAGGCCATCGAAACGCTGGTCTATGATTTCCTCCGACAGGTCCACTCCGGTTGGGAGATCAACGACGGCGCCTATGGCGACTTCACCTTCGACGTCGCTGAGCGGACGATCAAGCTCGACCATAACGAGCGATACACGTCGTCCGAAAACTACTCCCACGAGTTTTGAGGAGGCGACAATGGGACATCCTTATCACCACGCGCTGTCCTCGGTGCGCAAATGGGGCGGGGCGGCCGAAAATTATCTGCCGCTGCATCAATGGTTCGACGAATCGAAGGCGATCACCGCCGACTTCCGTCATCGCGCGTTGCGTCATCACGCCGAAGGTATATTCATGCTGGAGCGCTTCTTCGGCGCGACGATCACAATATCGACCGGCCGCGTCGTGCCGGTCAGATTGATCGGCGAGCAGCACGTTATCGAGGATCTCGGGTTCATCCCGACCTTCGCCGACTGGGTGCGCTGCATCAGGCCCGAACCCTGGATGGGCCGGGCCCAGCCGATCCACCGGCAGGTCGATCCTTTTGCGTCCGCCACCTGACCACCGGAAACGCCTTCTCACCCTTCGTCCGATCAGCCCGGCTACGCGCGTCGGGCTACCTGCTTACGCCCTTTCGCCACCTCGCCGACGGCAATCCTTACGACGCCTATTTGCCGCCAGTCGAAACCCTGCTGGGACAACCCCAACCTGATCCCGTTGCGATGTGTCGCGTCTGGACGCGGCGGTTCGCACGTCAACGGGCAAGCCGTTTCCGCATCGCCTTCGGCGATGCGTGACATGCGAAACCTGAACCGCGTCTTCTGACCTGCTCACCGCAACGGGAAGATCAGAGGGCAGTAGCGATGTGCAGGGTTCTCAACAAGCGCAAGTCAGGCATTCCGGCAGGTGCCATCTACATCGGCCGCGGGAGCAAATGGGGCAATCCGCTCCGGATCGGCCCTGACGGCGATCGTGCGACCGTCATTGCCAAGCACGAGTGCTGGCTGCGCGATCAGCACCATCTGCTGCGTGAACTTGACGAACTGCGCGGGCACGATCTTGTCTGCTTCTGCGCACCGCTAGCTTGCCATGGCGATCTCTTGCTGTGGCTTGCCAATGCATCCCGCGAACACAGGATCGCGTGGTGGCGCGGCCAAATCGGCCATGAGGCATTGAGGTGCGGCTAGGCCGTGCGCGTCGAAATCAGTGCGGGGCGTTGCGGCGTCCGCGTCGCCACACGCCCTGAGAGGAAGAGGGCGGCCGGGACGGATTTGAGCCGGCGTGGTCGAGAGAGCGCCCCGCGGCCCGATCCTTCCCCAGCTCTTTCGAGGTTCTCACCATGACATCGCCTTCCATCTCCGTGGCCGCTGTCGCTGCCGCGCCGCTTTCCGTTGCGTCCAGTTCTGTGACGAAGGCCGGCGCGATTGCTAGCGCCGCGCATCATCTTCTTCTGCATATCGAGCGCGGTCAGCGCATCGATGCGCCGATGCTGCGCGAGGCGATGGAGAGTGCCTTTGGCGCCTCCGACGCCGATGGCGGGTGGAGCTGGAAGACGGCTTACGATGCCTGCGAGGCGGCGACCGTTCTGTTCGTTCGCAAGTTCGGTCCGGCCATGCGCGCGCGTGCCGCGTCCCCGGCCGCGATGTTGCCGATGCTGGCCAAGATCGCTGGCCTGCTTCCCACCCACACCCGCCGCTCGGAAGAGAGCGAAGCGCTTCAGCAGTTCGGTACACCCATTGTACTTGGGCTTGCGGCGAGCGCCGCGGCGGCTATCACACCTGATGACATCGTGCTGGAGCCTTCAGCCGGCACGGGCCTGCTCGCGATCCTGGCCGAGCTGTCGGGCGCGTCGCTGGTTCTCAACGAGCTCGCCGGAACTCGCGCCGAGCTTCTCTCGCTTCTCTTTCCCGGCATCGCCGTCAGCCGCTTCGACGCCGCGCATATCGACGATCATCTCGACACCGGCATCGCGCCAAGCGTCGTGCTGATGAACCCACCATTCTCGGCCGTCGCCAACGTCGATCGCCGCATGGCCGATGCTGCCTTGCGACATATAGCGTCGGCCCTGGCGCGGCTGCCCGAGGGCGGCCGGCTGGTCGCCATCACCGGGGCCAGTTGTTCGCCGGACAATCCGGTTTGGCGCGATGCCTTCATCCGGTTGGGGGAACGTGGGCGCGTCGTCTTCAGCGCCCCTATTGCCGGCGCGGTCTTCGCCAGGCACGGTACCACCATCGAGACGCGGCTGACCGTGATCGATCGGTTGCCCGCGGATGACGCGACGGCATTTCCGTCGTCTCCTGGCGTGGCGCCGGACGTGGCCACGCTGCTCGGCTGGGTCACGGAGTGCGTTCCAGCACGGTTGCCGATCGCGAGGACTGTTGTCGCTCCGTCGATCATGCGTCCGGCCATTCCCCGAACAGTCCGCGCCTATGCCATGCGCCCTTCCGGCATCACGGCTCCCACACCGGATCCCGCGGCCGTTGAGCTCGTTTATGAGACCGTCGCATGGACACCGGCTGAGAGCGGCCGGATCACCGAGGCACTTTATGAAGAATACGCGCTTCAATCGGTCTGTATTCCCGGCTCTCAGCCACATCCCACCAAGCTGGTACAATCCGCCGCCATGGCGTCGGTGGCACCGCCGATCCCGTCCTATCGGCCGCATCTTCCGACGGATGTCATCACCAGCGGCCTGCTGTCCGATGCGCAGCTTGAGTCCGTCATCTATGCCGGCGAGGCCCACTCTCAGTTCCTCGCGGGATCATGGACTGTTGACGAGACCTATGACCTCGTCTCCGCCGCGTCTGATGAAGCCGCGAATGCCGTGCGATTCCGGCGCGGCTGGTTTTTGGGAGATGGCACCGGCGCGGGCAAGGGCCGTCAGGTCGCCGGCATCTTGCTCGACAACTGGTTGAAGGACCGCCGCCGCGCGGTGTGGGTCAGCAAGTCCGACAAGCTGATCGAGGATGCCCAGCGCGACTGGTCAGCGCTCGGAGTGGAACGGCTTTTGGTGACGCCGCTCTCGCGGTTCCGGCAGGGGACGCCGATCCGGCTGGAGCAGGGCGTCCTGTTCACCACCTACGCCACGCTGCGATCCGACGCGCGGGACGAGAAGGTTTCGCGGGTCAAACAGATCGTGGAATGGCTGGGCGCCGATTTCGACG
>JAQSDT010000115.1 GCA_029946075.1 bacterium
GTTCCATGTCGAACTCGTTGCGAAAGACATGGCCGTTGAAGTCTTCCTGCTCGGTCACAACGACAAGCCGGTCGACCCCAAGGGGTTCAAGGGCATCGCCATTTTCAATCTCGGTGGAAAGGCCGAACGCATCACGCTCGCGCCTAAAGAGGGCAATTTGAGCGGCACCGCGGCCACCGCCCTTCCCGCCGACCCCAAGGGGGCTGTTCAGCTCACCGCGCCTGACGGCCAGACCACGACGGCGAAATTTGATTAGAGGCAACCAATACGCAGCTACTCCCCGTCATTGCGAGCGCAGCGAAGCAATCCATTCTTCGCCAAGAGCCAAGATGGATTGCTTCGTCGCTTCGCTTCTCGCAATGACGTCAATGGGTTTGCACGAGTAGCAATCCGCTCTCACGCCAGATGCTTCTCCCGCGATCCGATCTGCGCGCGGATCTTGCTCGAGATCGGGACCGGGCGATGCGTCGTCTGGTTGGTGTTGACCCAGACGATCTCGCCGGTCACGAGCGCGTCGGCGCCGCCCTTCAGGTAGATCGCCAGTTCGAACACGAGGCTTGAATTGCCGATCCGCGCCACGCGGGCGCCAACATCCAGCTCCTGGTCGAACCGGACCGGCGCCTTGTATTCGATCAGCGATTTGATGACGTGAAAGTCCTCGCCGGTCTGTTTGGCGTCGGCGTACTGGTCATATCCCAGCGCACGGAAATATTCGGTGATGGTGGTGTCGAAGTAGGTCAGATAGTGCGCGTTGAAGACGACGCCCTGGCCGTCGATCTCGGAATATCGCACCCGGAACGGGTGAAAGAACCAGAATTGCTCGCGTGACATTATATCTCCTGCAGCGGCGTTTGTTTTTGTAGCCCGGATGCAGCGTAGCGCAATCCGGGGCCGCGAGTGAATGGGGTCGGATCGCCCCGGGTTGCGCGGAGCCTGTCATCGGGCGCGCATTCGCGCGACCCGGTGGCTTCGCCCGGGCTACGGCATCTCGATGTCCGAAGCTGCGGCGAACGGTCCGTGGATTTCTTCTTGGGTTCGCTGCAGCGGCCTGTATGCTCCGGCCTGTCGGTAAAGATCAGCGGAGCTTTCGGCGATCCGGAAGCGCAAACGCGGCACCGTCCAACCAATCGATATGATCAGGGAGGAAGTGATGCCTACATCCGTCAACCGCCGCACTGTGTTGAGCCTGCTCGGCGGATCGGTCGCCGCGCCGTTCGTCGCAACGCCTGCCGCTCGCGCGCAGGAAGCCTGGCCGACGCGGCAGGTGCGCTATGTCAACGGCTTTCCGGCCGGCGGCGCCACCGATCTGCTTTCGCGCGTCCTGTGCCAGAAGATGAGCGACCTGTCGGGCCAGTCGTTCGTGGTCGAGAACCGGAGCGGTGCAGGCGGCGTACTCGGGGCGGATTCGGTAGCGAAATCCCCGCCGGACGGATACACGATCGGACTCGGCGGTATCGCCAGCAACGTGCTGGCGATCGGAAGCTACGCCAAGCTTCCCTACGATCCGGTTCGCGATTTCACCTTCATCTCCGGCATGTGGCAGTTGCCGAATATCCTCGTCGGCAAGAAGGAGTTGTTCTCTTCGGATCTGAAGGAATTGTTCGCCGCCTTCAAGAAGGAGCCGCGAAAATACACCTACGCCTCGGCCGGATTCGGCACGACCTTGCATCTGTCCGGCGAGATGATGAACAGCATGGCGGGCGTCGAGGTCGTCCATATCCCGTACAAGGGCGCGGGTCCGGCGTTGAACGATCTGCTCGGCGGCAACGTCGACATGCTGTTCGACAATCTGCCGGGTTCACTGCCCAGCGTGCGCGCGGGCCTCGTCAGGCCGATCGCCGTTACGTCCAGAACACGCATCCCAGAATTGCCTGACGTGCCGACCATGGCCGAAGTGCTGCCCGGATATGCGATGACCTCCTGGACCGCCATGATAGGGCCGGCGAACATGAAGCCCGATCTGGTGGCGCAAGTGAATGCACTGACGGCCAGGGCCCTCGCCGATCCGGCCGTGAAAAAGCGTTACGGCGACCTCGGCGCGTCGACCTGGGCGACATCGCCGGCCGAAATCCTGGCCTTCCGCGACAGCGAGCAGGCGCGCCTGCTGCCGGTGATGAAGGTGGCGGGGATCAAGCCGGAGTAGGTTTCAGTCGCCCGATGCGGCGATTCGCCTTACGGCGTGCAGTGCCCGGGCGTGCCGGTGGGGTTTTTCGGCGTGATCGTGGAGCCGCAAATCGATCCGCCGGTGGCCCATACGGCAAAGCCGTAGCCGAAGACGCTGACTTCGATGCCGAGATAACCCTTGTCGGTGACGACGCTGACTTTCCCGCCGTTGACGGTTTCGAGTTCGTCCATCTTCAGTTCGCTCATGATGTTCTCCATGGGTTGAATCGATAGGCGAGCTTCGACTAGTACGAGCGACGTCCGGTCGCGAGCCCGGAAGCAGCGTCGCGCGGCGACTTGATTGCGTGATGCAACAGCTCCAGGCCGAGGAAGCCTCCGGAGATCCGTTCCAGCTGGTCTTCGGTCAGTTCGCCGGTCGAGGCGGCATGACGCCGGCCAGACCCACATTCATTCGACATGACAGTCTCTCCTTGATGATGGGGTTGTAAAAAAAACGCGCGACCGTGATCGCAACTTCAACCCAAGGCACGATCTCTCGATATGACAATCGGATTGACACCGCCGGAATTGAGTTGAGCTTCCATCTTCCTGCCGCCGCTTGCCAAATCGAGTTCCGCAATGGTCAGTTCGGTCGTTTCGTGGTCCGGCTTCGAATTTCCGCTTGCTGCCCTCGGCATCGAGTTCTCCCTGCGCCTATTTGTGGGCGAACGACAATATGCGCGGCGGCAGCGGCTGGGGGTTGAGCGCGACCCGCTCCAGCGCAGACGTAAACCTGTGCTGCAATCCGCTCACGATGATGATGCCGCCGGAAACGCGATCGAGCTCATCGGTGGTCAGCATATGGCTCCTGGCAGTGTTTGAATCGGTCATGTCGGTGTCCTCCGGTGATGGCGGCACGTTGCCTGCGCTGACTGGACACTGCCTGCTTTTTACAGGCTTGTTAGTGATCTCGGTCACTCACGTCAGGGGTTCCAGGGGCGAGGCGACGGAATACGTTTCGCTAATCCGTCAACGCACGGAGACAGGAACCGGACCTGCTGGACGAGGCGCGCGGCAAGGGCATCAGCAGGCCCGTTTTCCAGAATGCGCGCATCACGGCCCTCGTTGCTTCAGCGAGAAGTATTGGAGAACGCTGGATTCTCAAGGGGCGGCTTCGTGACAGGGATCACAAAGCTTCCGCAGTCCGCCGATGTTACAGGCAGGTCACCCGCTCGGCGGCGAGATAGCCGAACAGCAGGCCGAGGCCGAACAGCAGCACCAGACCAGCGGCGCCGAATTCGATGCCGCGCATGATCAGCGCACCGCCGCCCTCGCGGCCGGCGCTGAGCCGCTGCGCCAGCCCCTTGGCGGACACCGCAATGACCGCGATGGTTGCGACCGTGATCGCGGTGCCGAGACCCATGACAAACGTCGCGGCGATGCCGGCCCAGAACAGGCCCTGCGCCAGCGCGAATACCAGCACCAGAATCGCCCCCGAACAGGGACGCAGGCCCACGGCGAAGATCGCGCCGAGACCGCGCCGCCAGCCGCCGGGACCGGCGAGCTGATCCGGGGTCGGGCCGTGCGAATGGCCGCAATGCTCGTCATGCACGTGGCCATCGCCGTGATCATGATGGGCGTGATCATGATGACCGTGGTCATGGTGATGACCGGGGTCATGGTGATGACCGGGGTCATGGTGGTGGTGGGAATGACCATGGTCATGCCCATGCGCCGCCGCCAGCTGTGGCTTCGCCTGCAGCGCGCGCACAAAACCGCCGCCCTTGGTCCAGACCAGCCGGGCGCCGAAGGCTGCAATCAGCGCGTAGCTGACGATCTCGATCACCTTCTCGGCGCCGCACATGCCCTTGGCCGTGGCATTGAGCAGCCAGGCACCGACGCCGACGATGACGACCGCCACCAGCGCCTGCAGCAGCGCCGAGGCGAACGACAGCACGATGCCGCGCCGCGCGGTTTCTCCGCTCGCGACGAGATAGGACGAGATCACCGCCTTGCCGTGGCCGGGGCCGGCGGCATGGAAGATGCCGTACGCAAAGGAAATCCCGAGCAGCGTCCACACCGCGCTGCCGTCGGATTTCGCGGCGCGGATCGTTGCCGACATTTCTCGGTAGAATTCCGATTGCTTCGCGAGCAGCCATCCGAACAGGCCGCCCGCCTGCGGCTGGGCAGCCTTCGGCGCCCCAAACGGATTTTGCGCCAGCAGGGCATGGACGGCGCCGTCGAACGCCACGACGGCGGCGAGCGCCAGCACGAGGAATGCCGTGCCTCGCGCCAGGCGTGCGGGCACAGGCGTCACGGACACTCCACCATGATCTTGTTGGCGAACATCGCGCCGTAGTTCGAATTGTCGCCGTTCATGAAATTGTTCTCGCTCAGCCGCTGGGCGTTGGCGGTGCCGTCGTTCGGCCGCTGGAATTGCACCTTGCAGGACGCGGGCGCGCCGACCAGCTTGATCGGATCGCCGTCCTCGAACTTGAAGTCGATGAAGTAGGCGGGATCGAACACTTCGAGCGCGGTCTGTTTGGCCTTGAACGGCGTCTTGGCCGGCAGCATGAAGTGCAGCGTCAGCGCGCTGTCTTTGTATTCGAGGAAGTAGTCGACGGGATCGACGAACTTCTCCTTCTTGCCGTCGGCCTTGGCGAAGGTGAAGAAGCCGAATTCCTTCAGCGACTCGACATTGGTCTGCGCCAGCGGCGCCAGATCCTCGCGGGTGTAGACGCCCTTGGTCTTGGTGTTCAGCCCCTGCAGCGCATAGGTCGAGAACATGTCATCGAAGGTCCATGCATGGCGTACGCCGGTGATGGTCCCGTCGGGCGCGTAGACCACCTCGCTTTTCGCGGTGATCCAGACATGCGGATGGGCTTGTGCGGATGATACGCCTGCCGACAAAGCGAAGACGAAGGCCAGCAAACCCAACAACATACTCAGCACGTCGTCCCCGCGAAGGCGGGGACCCATAACCCCCGGCGTTTGTTGGGAAGGATGGTGTCTGCCAACTTGCCTAAAAGGGACGGCACGGCGTATGGGTCCCCGCGTGCGCGGGGACGACGGGTGGAGGCACGGAATTCTCATGCCGCCTCCGGTGTGACCAGCAGGCCGCGCCGGCGCAGCAGCGCGTCGGCTTCCGGCTCGCGGCCGCGGAAGGCGACATAGGCATCCTCGGGATCAACAGAGCCGCCCGACGAATAGATGTCGTCGTGCAGGCGCTTGGCGGTGGCGGGATCGAAGATGTCGCCGGCTTCCTCGAAGGCGCCGAACGCATCGGCGTCCATCACTTCCGACCACATGTAGCTGTAATAGCCGGCCGCATAGTGATCGCCCGAGAAGATGTGGCCGAATTGGGTGGGCCGGTGCCGGAGCGCGATTTCGGCGGGCATGCCGATCTTCTCGAGCTCCGTCTTCTCGAACGCGCGAACGTCGCGGCTGGCCGAGGCCGGCTGGGTGTGGAATTCGAGATCGACCAGCGCCGAGGAGACGAACTCCACGGTGGCAAAGCCCTGGTTGAATTTGCGCGCGGCGAGGAAGCGCCTGAGCAGGTCGTCCGGCAGCGGCTCGCCGGTCTGGTAGTGTTTGGCGAACTGCCGCAGCACCTGCGGCTGCTCCTGCCAGTGCTCGTAGAGCTGCGAGGGCAGCTCGACGAAGTCGGTGAAGACCGACGTGCCCGAGAGCGACGGATAGGTCACGTTGGACAGCATGCCGTGCAGGCCGTGGCCAAATTCGTGGAACAGCGTGCGGGCATCGTCCGGCGACAGCAGCGACGGCTCGCCATCGGCGCCCTTGGCGAAGTTGCAGACGTTGATCACGAGCGGCGCGATCTCGCCGTCGAGCTTCTGCTGGTCGCGCAGCGAGGTCATCCAGGCGCCGGAGCGCTTCGAGGACCGCGCGAAGTAGTCGCCGTAGAACAGCGCCTTGTGCTTGCCGGAGGGATCCTTGACCTCCCAGACCCGGACGTCCGGGTGCCAGACCGGCACGTCCTTGCGCTCGGCAAAGGTGACGCCGAACAGGCGGGTGGCGCAGTCGAAGGCGGCGTCGATCATGTGGTCGAGCACCAGATAGGGCTTGATCGCCGCGTCGTCGAAATCGGCCTTCCGCTGGCGCAGCTTTTCGGCGTAGTAGCGCCAGTCCCACTGGGCGAGCGTGAAGTTGCCGCCCTCCTCCGCGATCAGCGCCTGCAGCGCGTCGCGATCGGCCATCGCCCGCGCCCGCGCCGGCTTCCAGACCCGCTCCAGCAGGCCGCGCACGGCCTCCGGCGTTTTGGCCATCGAATCCTCCAGCCGGTAGGCGGCATAGGTGGGATAACCCATGATCCTGGCGGCTTCCTCGCGGAGCGAGAGGATCTCGACGACGGTGGCGTTGTTGTCGTTGGCGTTGCCATTGTCGCCGCGGGCGGTGAAAGCCTTGAACACCTTCTCGCGCAGGTCGCGGCGCGACGAGCTCTTCAGGAACGGCTCTACGGAAGAACGCGACAGCGTCACGATCGCCTTGCCGGCCATGCCGCGCTCTTCGGCCGCAGCCCTGGCGGCGGCGACGAAAGCCTCCGGCAGCCCTGCCCGGTCGTCCTCGCCGAGCTCCATGAACCAGTCCTGCTCGTCGCCGAGCAGATGGTGGCTGAAGGACGTCCCGAGCTGCGCCAGCCGCTCGTTGATCTCGGCCCGGCGCGCCTTGGCGGCCGCAACGAGGCCGGCGCCGGCCCGGTGGAAGTTGGTGTAGGTGCGCTTCAACAGGCGCATCTGCTCGCCGGTCAGGCCGAGCGAAGCGCGGTTCTCGTGCAGCAGCGCGATGCGGCCGAACAGCACCGCGTTCATCATGATCGGATTCCAGTGCCGCGCCATCCGCGGCGAGATTTCCTTGTCGATCTCGAGAATCGCCGGATTGGAGTTGGCCGAGACGAGGTCGTAGAACACCGCCGAGACCTTCGAGAGCAGCTTGCCGGAGCGTTCCAGCGCCGTGATGG
>JAQSDT010000116.1 GCA_029946075.1 bacterium
CTCGCCGCGCTGATAGCGATCCCACATCTCGGCGGCGAGATTGCGATCCATCAGCCGGCCGATGTCGAGCGACAGCGATTCCAGCGGATTGGCCGCGCCCTGCGGCGGACGGCCACGCGGCGCCGCCTCGCGGCCGCTCGGGCCACCGGCGTCGGTGCGGCTGAGCAGGTCGGACAGCCAGCCGTCGCGGCCGCCATCCTGGCTCGCCGGCGAAACCGGCGGGGCTTCGGTGCGGCGCGGCGCGGGCATGCCGAGGTCGGGCGGTGGTAGCGTCGATGCACTGCCGACATCGCGCAGGCGCGCGTCGTTGCGGCTGCCGGCGGTTGCCATCACGGGCTCTTCCTGGCGCTGCGGCACGCTGGCGCGGCCGGAGCTCACGACGTCGAGGCCGCGGCCATGATGGGCGACGATCCGGTTCAGTTCGGCGAGCGCCTCGATCTGGTCGACGATCACCTTGCGCATCTGCGCGGTGTTGTCGGCGGCCTCCTGCGGCATTTCGAGCACGCCGCGGCGCAGTTCGTTGCGGGTCGCCTCGAGCTCGTTATGCATCTCGGCCGCCATCGCTTTCATGGCATGGACCATTGCACCGAACTTCTCGGTCGACTGTTTGAACATCGTGTCGGTTTCGTGCGTACTCTGCTGGTACAGTTCGCTCATCGCATCCAGCGTCTGCTGCCGCTCGTTTTCGGCAGCGGCGCGAACCGCTTCGAACTGGCGGCTGATCGCAGCCGATCCGGCGCCGGCGGTTTCCGCCACCACGCGGGCGATGTCGCGGGCACGCTCTTCGGCCGCAGCCAGCGATTCATCGAGCAGGCCGGTGAAGCGCGACAGCCGCTGGTCGAGGTCGGTGGTGCGCAGGTCGATCGTGGTCACCAGCGATTCCAGCTGCGACTTGCGGTCGGAGACGGAGGCGGTGGTGCTGCGGTTGGCCTGTTCGACCACGGCCGCGGCATCGACGAGCGCCTTGCCGTGGGTTTCGAACTCGCTCGACAGCGCGCCCAGATCTTCCAGCGCCTTCGAGGTCTTCGAGTTGAAGACCGTGAGCTGGTCTTCCAGGGTCTGGGTCGCAACGCCATTGCGCGAGGTGACGTCGTTCATCGCGGAGACGAAGTCGGCGACGCGGGTCACCAGCGCACGCTCCAGCGAGTTGAGGTTGTCGTGGGCGCCGGTCAGCACTTCCTGCAGCAGGATGTTGCCTTCGCGCAGACGCTCGAACAGCGCCACCGTGTCGGTGCGCAGGATCTTGCTGGTCTCCTGCATTTCGGTGACGGCAGCGATCGAGACCTGGCGCGACTGGTCGATCGCGGAGCGCGAGGCCTGCTCGAGATCCTTGAGCGACTTGGCTACCGCGCCGGTGGCGAGGTCGCCGGCCGAGGTGATGTTGCGCGCGACTTCCGAGCCATGGGTGTTCATCGACTGCGAGAACGCCTGGCCGCGGGTTTCGATCGCCTTCAGCGCGTCGGCGGTGACGCGGTCGATGTCGGTCGTCAGCTGCGTGGTCTTGCTGGCGAGCGCCTCGACCAGTGTGCCGCGGCGGCTGTCCACGATCTGCGCCAGACGATCGGTCTGCTGCTGAACGTAGGTGACGACCTCGTCGGTCTTGCCGGTCATGGTCGAGCCGAAATTGCTGCTGGCGGCGAGCACGGAGCGCTCGACGTCGGCGGCGGTCGACTTGACCTTCGAGGCGACTTCGTTGGAGGCGGCGACCAGAGCGCTCTGGGCGTTCTGCGCCGAGGTCTGGATGTTGTCGGTGGTGCTGGCGGTAACGGTCGTCAGCGAACGTTCGATGTCGGCGGCGATCGCCTTGATCTGGCTCGCGGCATCGGCGGACGTCGCGGTCAGCGAGCTCTGGGCTTCGCGCGCGGTGCCGAGGATCGAGGCGGCGGTGTCGGCGCCGACCGCGGTCAGCGTGCGTTCGACGTCGATCGCCAGCGACTTGACGTGGTTGGCGGCTTCCGAGGACGCCGCGACCAGCGTGTTCTGGGCTTCGCGGGCACCCGTGGTGATCGACTCGGCGGTGGCGTTGCCGGCCATCGAGAGCGAGCGCTGGATGTCGGCGGAGAGCGTCTGCACCTTGGTCGCTGCGTCGGCCGATGCGTTGACCAGCGTGCTCTGGGCCTCGCGGGCGCCGGCGGTGATCGCTTCCGCAGTGGCCGTGCCGGCCATCGAGAGCGAACGCTGCATGTCGGCGGAGAGCGCCTTGACCTGGTTGGTCGCATCCGTCGAGGCGGTGATCAGCGTGTTCTGGGCTTCACGCGCACCGGCGGTGATGGCTTCGGCGGTGGCGGTGCCGGCGGTCGAGAGCGAACGCTCGACGTCGGCGGCCAGCGACTTGACCTGCTGGGCCGCGTCGGTGGAGGCGGAGACCAACGTGTTCTGGGCTTCACGCGCACCGGCGGTGACGGCTTCGGCGGTGGCAGTGCCTGCGATCGAGAGCGAACGCTCCACGTCGGCCGCGAGCGACTTGACCTGGCTGGCAGCGTCCGAGGACGCGGTCACCAGCATGGTCTGGGCCTCGCGGGCGCCGCTGAGGACCGAGGCCGCGGTGGCGGTACCTGCGGCCGACAGCGTGCGTTCGACGTCTTCGGCCAGCGACTTGATCTGGGTCGCAGCTTCCGAGGAGGCCGATACCAGCGACGTCTGGGCATCGCGGGCACTGGTCAGGATCGAATTCGCGGCACCGGTGCCGACAGCGGTGAGGGAAGCCTCGACTTCGGCAGAGGTCAGCTTGAGCTGGGCGCCGACGTCGCTGGAAACCGTCAGCAGCGCCTGCTGCGCGGAGCGCGCGCCGGTCTGGATGGTTTCGGACGTGTTGACCACGAGGTTGGTGAGCGAGCGTTCGGCATCCTCGACATGCGAGCGGATGCCGGAGGAGAGCAGCTCGGCGCGCGCCATCAAATCGTCGCTGGCCTGGCGGCCGCTGCTTTCGATGCGGCCGGCCACGGCTTCGACGCGCGAGCCGAGCAGGTCTTCGAACTGCGCGACGCGGGTGTCGATGTCGTTGGCGATGGCGCCGACGCGGGTCTCGATGCCCTGGTGGATGTCCTGGAAGCGCGCCTGGATGGTGTCGGCCAGGTGCGCAGAACGGCCATCGACGGTCTCGATGACATTGGTGATGCGATGGTCGACCGCGGCGATCGCCTGCGCGGTGCCGTCGGTCAGCGACGAGGTCAGCAGCGTGAGCCGCTGATCGATCGACTGGATGGCCTGCGCCGCGCCGTCGGTCAGCGAGGTCGCCAGCGTGCCGAGGCGGCCGTCGATGGTTTCGGTGACGGATTTGGCGCGGGTGTCGAAGGTGGTTTCCAGCGCCTTGAGGCGGCCGTCGATGGTCTCGTCGAACGACCTGATCTTGCCGTCGAGCGAGGTGTCGAGGTGGCTGACGCGGGTGCCGAGCGTGGTTTCGAACTGCAGCAGGCGCTGATCGAGCGAGGCGGTGATTTCGCCGCCGTTCGAGGAGAGGCGGGTGTCGAAGGTGTCGACGTAGTTCTTCAGGCTGTCGGAAATCTCCTGGGTCCGCGCGCCCATGCGCTCGACGATGTCGCCGCCGAAGGTTTTGACGGTGCGGTCGAACTCGGAGATGTGGCGCGTGATCAGCGCACCCAGCGTGCCGCTGTCGCGGGCGAACTTTTCCGCCAGCTCGCCGCCCTGGTTCTTCACCAGTTCGTCGAACGCGCTCATCTGCAGCGAGAGGCTGTCATGCGCGGTTTCGGTCTGACTGATGACCTTGGCAACCAGCGTGTTGACGGTGACGTCGAGCGCGTCGCTGGCCTTGTCGCCCGAGGTGAGGATGCGGGTCGCGAGGCGGTTGCCGGCTTCGTCGATCTTGTTGACGAGGTCGCCCGAACGCAGCTCGAGTTCGAGCAGCAACGAGTCGGACGAGTTCTTGAGCGAGTCGTGGACCTGTTCGGTACGATCCGAGATGCCGTCGACGATGGTCGACGAACGCTGCTCGAATTCGTTCGTGATGCGGTCGATGCGCTCGTTGAGCATTTCGTGGACGCGATCGGCCAGGTCGACGAACTCGTCGTGCACGTGGCCGGTCTTGAAGTTGAGGCTGGTGGTCAGACGCTCGGATGCGTCGAGCACGGCGCGCGTGGTCTCGGCGCTGGCTTCCTCGAGGCGGTCGAGCAGGTCGCCGCCGCGCTCGCCCAGCGCCAGGATCATGTTGTCGCCGGCATGGCTCAGCGCGCCGGTGATGTGCTGGCCGCGCTCTTCCAGTGCGCCGGTGATGCTTTTCGCCACTTCGTCGACGCGCGAGGCGATCGCGTCCGAGATCAGTGCGATGTCGTGGCGCAGGTCGATCTGCACGCCGGAAATGGCGCTGCGAACCTGCTCGGCCTGGCCGACCAGGTTGTCGCGCTGATGGGCGATGTCCTGCAGCAGCGCGCGAATGCGCACTTCGTTGTCGGAATAGGCACGCTCGAGGGCGGCGACTTCGTTGGCGACGAGGGTTTCGAGTTCGCCGGCGCGCGCGATCGCGCGCTCGACGCCGTCGCCCATGGCGGCGACTTCGCGGCGGATCGCCTGGCCGACGGTAACCATCGAGTCGGAAGCGGCGCCCTCGGGCTCCGAGAAGCGGATCGCGACCTGCGCCATCGACTGCGCGATCATGCGCATTTCCTGGCCGCGCCAGGCAAGGCTGGCGAGGAAGTAGAACAGCAGCACGGGCGCAAAGAACAGCGACGCAAGGCCGCCAAGCACCAGCACGCCGCCGCTCTGTCCGATCGCGGCCTGCAGCGAGGGCAGGAAGCTGATGGTCAGCAGCACGCAGCCGAGCAGCCAGACGCCGCCGAAGATGGTGGCAAGCGTGTAGACGCTGCGGGCAGGGCGGCCCTTCTGGATCGCCTGCAGAATCTGTCCGATGGTTTCACGATCGTCGTTGGCGGCGCGGCGCGGGCTGCGCGGCTCCTCGATCGGGTCGAACACCGGCCGGTCCATGCTGGCGCGCGTGTCGTAGGGCGTTTCGGAATAGGCTGGCGCGGCGGAGGGAATGGTCGGCGGCGCGAGCTCGCTGCTGCCGCCCGAATTCCGGTTCGGATCGACGTTCGGGTCGCTGATGTTCAACGCTTCCTGAATGGCGGAGAGCGCGACTTCAGTGGGATCTTTGACCTTCTTGGGATTGTTCGCCATGTTCAGTCCGAGCCCTCTTACTTTTTACGCATCCGGCCGTTCTTGCTGATGTTCGTGCAAGCTCGAAGCCGGCATTCTGCCCCCGCGGAGCGCAAGCCAGCCCGCCGGCCGCTTGTCCGCTACATCCTCGAAACATCCTATTGGCAGAGCGATACGAATGAAATGGTCGCGATTAAGACATTCTTAATCATCGTTAACAGCTTTGTTCGTTAAGGCCTTACGGATACACAAATTTCTCGGGAGCGTTCGCCGATTGAGGCGGTAACTCGGCAAAATCAAGGCGAAGTTGGGGCATATTCGGGAAACGTTCCGTTAACCAATCCCGTGATTGGCTGGCGAAAACCAACCCGGCCGAACCGCTTCGGCAGGGCGGCCCGGACGGGGAATGCCATGCCGCTTCATCTTGAACGGATACAATGGATGCCATCGCCGCCACTCGCTCCCGATGACGGTCCGATCGATCTCGATCACCTCAAGCGCATGACGCTCGGCGATGCCGGGCTCGAGCAGGAGGTGCTGGCGATGTTCTCGGGCCAGTCGGCGAAGATCTTCGAAACGCTGGCAGCCCTGCCTCCCGAGGCCGGCGCGCTGGCGCACACGCTGAAGGGTTCGGCACGCGCGATCGGTGCGTTCGCCGTGGCCGATGCCGCCGCCCGGCTGGAATCGGCCCTTGCCGGCGGCGCCGATCCGTCCGAGCCGCTGGCCGAACTCGGCGAAGCGGTCGCGACGGCGCGGGCGGCGATCGAAGCGGTCCTGCGCCGTTCCTGAGCGGCCGAAACCGCCGAAAAAGCGTCCCTCAAGGTTTTCCCGCCGACCGCTGGCAATGGGCGGATCGACCCGTTATAGGACTGCCGGGACCTTTCTTTTCGAATTCCGGCAGCACGAGCGATCATGGCCAAAATCAACTTTGTCGACCATTCCGGCGAAACCCGAACCATCGAAATCGAAAACGGCGCGACGGTGATGGAAGGCGCGATCCGTAACGCCATTCCGGGCATCGAAGCCGAATGCGGCGGCGCCTGCGCCTGCGCGACCTGCCACGTCTATGTCGACGAAGCCTGGCGCGGGAAGGTCGGCGCGCCGACCCCGATGGAAGAAGACATGCTGGATTTCGGCTTCGACGTTCGCCCGAATTCGCGTCTGTCGTGCCAGATCAAGGTCAGCGACGAACTCGACGGCCTCGTCGTGTCGACGCCGGAACGGCAGGCTTAAGGTCTTACGAACTTCAGCGCGCTCCCACGCCTGCCTTGGCGGTGAGTCTTTCGTCGAGAGCGTAGAGCGTGCATTCCGACGCATAATCCGCGCAGGCCGTGAGCGCGGCATCCGTGGCCTCGCCGGCCGAGCGGCGGGCGCTGCGGTAGGCGAACGCGCCGTTCGGTGAAATCGCAAACGCCTTGTGCGGGCTGGCGGCGAGATAATCGGCAAATCCGGCGCGGCCTCGCTCGCGCATTTGCGGCGGCGGTGGCAGCGCCGGTGGCGCCGGCATGGCCGCGATCTCGCGCGATCCGAGCCGCTGTTCACGCAGGAACGCATCGACCACCGGCGTCCACTGCGGTATCGCGCGCGAATAGATGAAATGACCGTCGTCGCCGAACGCAGGCGCCTTGATGAACTGCGCCCGGCCGCCGGCGCCGGTGAACGCGGTGTACATGCGCTGCGCCAGATCCGGTCCGAAGAACGTGTCGTTCTCGGAATATATCCACAGCGTCGGCACGCGTGACGTCCGGCCCATGGTGGCGAACGCCGCAACCAGCCTGTCCTCGTCGCAAACGTCGTCGTCGGCGCGCGAGCCGCGGCCTCCGGCGAAGTTGACTACCGCTGCGAGACCGGGCGGGGCATCGGCGCTCAACGCCAGGCTGGCGAAGCCGCCTGCGGAGACGCCGACGGCGATCATGCCATTGGTCGTCACATCGCTGCGGCGATTCATGGCTTCGATGGCTGCGCGCA
>JAQSDT010000117.1 GCA_029946075.1 bacterium
CGGGCGATGAAGAGCGCGATGGCGACGCCGGACAACATCCTGCGCATCGTCGGCATCGTCTCGGCCGTCATCGGCCTGATCCTGATCTGGTTCGTAAGGCGCTAGGAATTTTTCGTCATTCCGGGGGCGCGAAGCGAACCCGGAACCTCGAGATTCCCCGATGCGCAATTGCGCATCTGAGGTTCGCTTCGCGCCCCGGAATGACGGCATCCGACCCAAGTCAATCGCCGCGCTATCAACGAAATCGTGATGCCGCCGACGCGCGGTTTTTCGCCTGATTGCCCGGCGCAAATGCTTGCGCGCCGCACCCGTTCGGGCGCACTCTGGCGCATGATTTCGACCGTTCGGAGAGCTGTTCACATGACCGGTGCCAAACCCGCTTTGACCCGCCGACTGCGCCTCACGGGTTTTGCTGTCTTGCTCGGTGCGGCCAGCCTGCTGGCGGCGGCGCCGGCCAGCGCGCGGGGGCCGGACGGCATCGCCGACATTGCCGAGAAGGTGATCGATTCCGTCGTCAACATCTCGACCTCGCAGAACGTCGAAGCCAAGGGCGGCGGCAGCAACCGCGAGGCGACGCCGCAAGTGCCGCCGGGCTCGCAATTCGAGGAGTTCTTCGACGACTTCTTCAAGAACCGGCGCGGCGGCGGCCCGAAGGGCAGCGAGATGCAGCCGCGCAAAACCAATTCGCTCGGCTCCGGCTTCATCATCGATGCCGCCGGCGTCGTGGTCACCAACAACCACGTGATCGCGGATGCCGACGAGATCAACATCATCATGAACGACGGCACCAAGATCAAGGCGGAGCTGGTCGGCGTCGACAAGAAGACCGACATCGCGGTGCTCAAGTTCAAGCCGGTGAAGCCGGTGACCCCGGTGAAGTTCGGCGATTCCGACAAGCTGCGGCTCGGCGAGTGGGTGATCGCGATCGGCAATCCGTTCAGCCTCGGCGGCTCGGTCACGGCCGGCATCGTGTCGGCGCGCAACCGCGACATCAGCCAGGGACCGTACGACAACTACATCCAGACCGACGCCTCGATCAATCGCGGCAATTCCGGCGGCCCGCTGTTCAACCTCGAAGGCGAAGTCGTCGGCGTCAACACGCTGATCATTTCGCCGACCGGCGGATCGATCGGCCTCGGCTTCGCGGTGCCGTCCAAGACCGTGGCGCGCGTGGTCGATCAGCTGCGCCAGTTCGGCGAACTGCGCCGCGGCTGGCTCGGCGTGCGGATCCAGCAGGTCACCGAGGAGATCGCCGAAGCGCTCAACATCAAGCCGGCGCGCGGCGCGCTGGTCGGCGGCGTCGACGAGAAGGGCCCGGCCAAGGCTGCCGGCATCGAGACCGGCGACGTCGTGATCAAGTTCGACGGCAAGGACATCAAGGACCCCAAGGACCTGTCGCGCGTCGTCGCCGACACCACGGTCGGCAAGGACGTCGATGTCGTGATCATCAGCAAGAAGGGCGCGGAGGAGACCCGCAAGGTCACGCTCGGCCGCCTCGAGGATACCGACAAGGCGCAGCAGGCCGCCGCCAAGACCAAGGACGAGCCGGTCACCGAGAAGCTGGTGACGCAAAAGGCGCTCGGTCTCGATCTCGCCGCGCTGAGCAAGGATCTGCGCACGAAGTACAAGATCAAGGAAAGCGTCAAGGGCGTCATCGTCACCGGCGTCGACAGCGGCTCCGATGCCGCCGAGAAGCGGCTTTCGGCCGGCGACGTCATCGTCGAAGTGGCGCAGGAGGCGGTATCGAGCGCCGCCGACATCAAGAAGCGCGTCGATCAGCTCAAGAAGGACGGCAAGAAGTCGATCCTGCTGCTGGTCGCCAACGGCGAAGGCGAATTGCGGTTTGTCGCGCTGAGCGTTCAGTAGACACTCGTTATTGCCGGGTATGACCCGGCATCCATCGGTTGAGCAAGAGGGCTTAAGTCGCCGGACGGCCGCGCAGCATTCCGGCGATGCCGAGATCTTCATCGAGTTCGGGCCAGTGAATGCCCATCGCCATGAGCTCGAAGTTTCCCCGTGCGGATGCGCTGGCTTCGCGGAGCCGGGGATACCATGCCAGTGGCGTCGCAATCTTGCGACCGTCTGCCAACGTCACCACGAGTTCGTCGGCGGTGAAGGCAACCGAGATCGGCCTGATATCGCCGACATCAATTTCCAAAGTGCTCATGCCATTTGCCTTCGAGGAGATCGCGATGCGTTCTCAGGTGCCGGATGATAGCGCCGATTTCATGCGCAGGAAATCCCGCATTGACCGCTACCGACAGGTCGTGCAGCCAGAATTTGGCTTCGGCATCGCCGGATTTCACGTGAATGTGCGGCGGCTCGTTCCGTTCGTTCGAGTAGAAGAATGCGCGATACGGCCCCCAGCGCAATACGGTGGGCATTATCCCTCCACGAAGTCCTCGCGGCGATACCCCTGCGCATATAGCAGCGCGCTGAGATCGCAGTAGTCGATCCGTGCCGCCGCAGCCGCGGCGACCGCGGGCTTGGCGTGATAGGCGACACCGAGGCCCGCGGCCTCGATCATGCCGAGGTCGTTGGCGCCGTCGCCGGTCACCATCGTGTCGACGTCGTCGAGGTCGAAGGATTCGGTGAGTTCGATCAGCGTGGCGAGTTTGGCGGCGCGGCCGACGATGGGCTCGGCGACGTCGCCGGTCAGCCTGCCGTTCTCGATGATGAGCTGGTTGGCGCGGTTTTCCTGGAAGCCGATCATCGCCGCGACCTTGTCGGTGAACAGCGTGAAGCCGCCCGAGATCAGGCAGGTGTAGGCGCCATGCTTGCGCATGGTCATGACCAGCGCGCGGCCGCCCGGCGTCACCGTGATGCGCTTCTGCAGCACCTCGTCGATCACGCTGACCGGCAAATCCTTCAATAGCGCCACGCGCTCGCGCAGCGCCGGCTCGAACTCGATCTCGCCGCGCATCGCCCGTTCGGTGATCCCTGCGACATGGGCCTTCAGCCCGGCGAAATCGGCGAGTTCGTCGATGCATTCCTGGCCGATCATGGTGGAGTCCATGTCGGCGAGAAAAAGCTTCTTGCGTCGGGTCGCAATCGGCTGCACGACGATGTCGATCGGCAGGTCACCGCGCGCCTGACGCAGGCGGGTCTCGATCGCCTTGATGTCGTCGGGGCTGCCGACCTGGCCGTCGAAGGGGATGTCGGCCGCGACCTCGTCGAACAGCCATTGCGTGGGGCCGGGCGAGGGAAGAATAGCGCGCGCGCCGTCGACGATGCTCGAGTCGAGCGCGGGATTGGCCGGATTGCAGATGAGGGTGGCGACGAGGGACATGCAGGCGGGTTCGCACATTGTGGGCAAGGCCGTGCTTATCGCAGGGCCGACCGCCAGCGGCAAGTCGGCGCTCGCGCTCGAGCTTGCCGAAAGATGCGGCGGTATCATCATCAATACCGATTCCATGCAGGTCTATCGGGATCTGTCCGTCATCACCGCGCGGCCGACATCGGCCGAGGCGGCGCTGGCGCCGCACCGGCTCTATGGCCATGTCGATGCGTCGGTGAATTTTTCGGCGGGCGCCTGGGTAAGCGATGCGACCAACGTGCTGGCGGACGCACGCGCGCAAAACCGGATGCCGATCTTCGTCGGCGGTTCCGGTCTCTACTTCAAGTCGCTGACGCGCGGGCTGTCGGCGGTGCCTCCGGTCCCGGCCGGGATCCGCGAGGCCGTGCGCGAACGGCTGGAGCGCGACGGCGTCGAGGCGCTGCATGCCGAACTCGCGATGCGCGATCCGGTGTCGGCCGAACGGCTGAAGCCGCGCGACCGCACCCGGATCGCCCGCGCGCTCGAAGTGGTCGAGGCCACCGGCCGCACGCTGCCGGACTGGCATCGCGACGGACTGCCGCCGCTGCTGCCGCCGGGTGAATTCTCCGCGCTGTTCCTTGCCCCCGAGCGCGAACAGCTTTACGCGCGGATCGATGCGCGGTTCGGCGCGATGCTGGAGAGCGGTGCGCTGGAGGAAGTCGCAGCCCTTGCCGCCCGAAAGCTCGATCCGCTGCTGCCGGCGATGAAGGCCCATGGCGTGCCGGCGCTGATCCGCCACCTCAACGGCGAGATCGCACGCGAAGCCGCCGCCGAGATCGGCCGCGCCGACACCCGGCATTACGCCAAGCGGCAGTTCACCTGGTTCCGGCACCAGCTGCCGGAATTCGTATGGGTAGCGCCGGAGGCGGCGAGGGGATGGCTGCTGGATCGCGTCCCGTAGCGCGGATGGAGCGTAGCGAAATCCGGGATTCCATCCGCTGAGACCGGCCCCCAGGTTACGCTGCGCTTCACCCGGCACGGGGCTACGGGGCCTCCCGCATGGCAGAATCTCCCAAATTCCCCCTCGCCGAATTCCGGGAAGCCCGCTACACTGGCCAAATCGCGCTGAAAGCGTCCTTCCCTTGACTTCCAGGGACTGGCCGGTATAACCCGCGCAACCTTTGGGAAGTCCGAGACCTCATATGCGTAATATTATTACCAAACTTCTTATCGTCGTCGTACCCAGGCGCACCGCCGGGGGTGGCTGAGGCCATCCCACATTCGGGCGGTGTGCATGGGGCCTCTGGGGCCCTTTTTTATTTCCGAAAAACCGACAGAAGCCGCGCCATCGGCGCATCCGAGCAAGCCAAGGAAGACGTCAATGACCGACAAGAGCCACGATCCCAATCAGATGACCGGCGCCGCGATGATCGTGCGCGCGCTCATCGATCACGGCGTGCAGCACATCTTCGGCTATCCCGGCGGCGCGGTGCTTCCGATCTATGACGAGATTTTCCAGCAGAGCGATGTCGAGCACATCCTGGTCCGCCACGAGCAGGGCGCCGGCCATGCCGCCGAAGGCTATGCACGTTCGACCGGCAAGCCCGGCTGCGTGCTGGTGACCTCCGGCCCCGGCGCCACCAACATGGTGACGCCGCTAACGGATGCGCTGATGGATTCGATTCCGCTGGTCTGCATCACCGGACAAGTGCCGACGCATCTGATCGGCAACGACGCGTTCCAGGAATGCGACACCGTCGGCATCACCCGTCCCTGCACCAAGCACAACTGGCTGGTGCGCGACGTCAACGATCTCGCCAAGGTGCTGCACGAGGCGTTCTACGTCGCGACCACCGGCCGTCCCGGCCCGGTGCTGGTCGACGTGCCCAAGGACGTGCAGTTCGCGGTCGGCACCTATCACCCGCCGCGCAAATCCGATGTGCACGTGTCCTACACGCCGCGGGTCAAGGGCGATGCCGCGCAGATCCGCAAGGCCGTGGCGCTGCTGGCGGCGGCGAAGCGCCCGGTGATCTATTCCGGCGGCGGCGTCATCAATTCCGGGCCCGAAGCCTCGAAGCTGCTGCGCGAACTGGTCGAGGCCACGGGGTTCCCGATCACGTCCACTTTGATGGGCCTCGGCGCCTATCCCGCGACCGGCAAGAACTGGCTCGGCATGCTGGGCATGCACGGCACCTACGAATCCAACATGACGATGCATGATTGCGACGTCATGCTGTGCGTCGGCGCGCGCTTCGACGACCGCATCACCGGCCGCGTCGATGCATTCTCGCCGGGCTCGAAGAAGATCCACATCGACATCGACCCTTCCTCGATCAACAAGAACATCCATGTCGATGTGCCGATCATCGGCGACTGCGCCAACGTCCTGGGCGACCTGCTGCAGGTGTTCAAGGCGGAGGCGAAGAAGCCCGACATCAAGGCGTGGTGGCAACAGATCGCGACCTGGCGGGCGCGCAATTCGCTCGCCTACAAGAAGAACAACGATGTCATTCTGCCGCAATACGCCATCGAACGGCTGTTCGAGGCGACGCGCGGCCGCGACACCTACATCACCACCGAAGTCGGCCAGCACCAGATGTGGGCGGCGCAGTTCTTCGGTTTCGAGGAGCCGCATCGCTGGATGACCTCGGGCGGTCTCGGCACCATGGGCTACGGCCTGCCGGCCGCGCTCGGCGTGCAGGTCGCGCATCCCGACAGCCTCGTGATCGACATTGCCGGCGATGCCTCGGTGCAGATGACGATGCAGGAGATGTCGACGGCGGTTCAGTACGAACTGCCGATCAAGATCTTCATCCTCAACAACCAGTACATGGGCATGGTCCGGCAGTGGCAGCAACTGCTGCACGGCAACCGGTTGTCGCATTCCTATTCGGAAGCGTTGCCGGATTTCGTCAAGCTCGCCGATGCCTTTGGCTGCGTCGGGCTGCAGGTGATCAAGCCCGGCGATCTCGACGGCGCGATCAACGAAATGATCAAGGTCAAGCGGCCGGTGCTGTTCGACTGCCGTGTCGCGGCGCTGGAGAATTGCTTCCCGATGATTCCGTCGGGCAAGGCCCATAACGAAATGCTGCTTCCCGCGGAAGCAAATGAAGAAGCAACCGCTGCGGCATTCGCCGGCGGCAAGGCTCTGGTTTAAAGGCGCTGGTGTGATCATGAAAGCAGAGACAATGGAACAGCCCGCATCCGCCTACTTTATGGAGGAGCGTCACGATCCGAACGAGACGCATACCTTGTCGGTCCTCGTGCAGAACGAGCCGGGCGTGCTCGCGCGCGTGATCGGCCTGTTTTCAGGCCGCGGCTACAACATCGACAGCCTCACGGTGTCCGAAACAGAACACGCCAAACACATGTCGCTCATCACCATCGTGACGACCGGTACGCCGATGGTGATCCAGCAGATCAAGCACCAACTCGACCGCATGATCCCGGTCTATCGGGTGGTGGACATGACGCTGACCGGCCGCGCGATCGAGCGCGAACTCGCGATGGTCAAGGTCAAGAGCACCGGCGATCAGCGCATGGAGGCGCTCCGATTGTCGGAAGCGTTCCGCGCGCGCGTGATCGATGCCACCACTGACAGCTTCGTTTTTGAGATCACAGGGGGCACCACCAAGATCGATCAGTTCGTCAACCTGATGGTGCCGCTCGGGTTGGTCGAAGTGTCGCGTACCGGCGTTGCCGCCATCTTGCGCGGCCCGGAGAAGATGTAACCGCACGCCATCGTCCCATGAAACCGATCGACATCGTGCTGGCGGTGGGCGCGGCGCTGATCCACCTGCCGATCCGCGAA
>JAQSDT010000118.1 GCA_029946075.1 bacterium
GCAGCGCCTCGCGGATAATTTCGAGGTTCAGCGGCTTGGTCAGGCAACTGGTCAGCGACAGGTCCAGTGACTGGGCCACGCGCCGGGTCGTGTTCAGGATACGCTCCTCGCATCCGCTGACGATCACGATCGGCATCCCGTTGAGCCTGAGATCCGCAATCAGCCGCAGCAGTTCGATTCCGTCGTGTTCGGCAAGCGACAGGTCCAGCGTCATGATGTCGAATTTTTCGGTTCGCAGCAGGGTCGATGCGATGTCGAATGTCGATGCGATTACGGTGTCGTAGCCCAGCTTGGCGCCGATCGTCCCGATCACGGTGCGCTGCACCAGATCGTCATCGACGACCAGCAGCCTGCCTCTGGAATCCTCGGTGCGGTGCGCGATCTTTCTCATAACGTCATTCCTGATTTGATATTGAGCAGATTGTCCCGGGCGAAACTTCGGGTAGCTTCGAATGTTTGCCGAAGTTCACGAATGGATTCCGGCAGCGCTGCATGCGGCATGGATTCGGCGCCTGCCTCCAGCTCCCGTGCCAGCCTGGAGAGCTGGTTGAAGCCGAACGTCGCGGCCGAACTCTTCATCGAGTGCGCCTCACGCTTGATAACCGAGCGGGTCTGACCGTCGGTTTCCAGCCGCACCAGCTTGCGGTCGGTATCTGCGAGAAACGATGTGAGGATCTCGGCGGTATCTTCTGCGCCCAGTTCGGCATCCAGCTCGCGAAAGACGGCTTCGTCGAACGAAAACGTCTGGGTCATGCGATCATTCTTTCCTGGCTGGCGGCTCCGCCGACGCGCAGCAGGGCTGCGCTCAGGCGATCCCGGGTCACGGGTTTGGTGACGAAATCGTTCATGCCCGCGGCGAGACAGGCAAGTTCGTCCTGCTTGGCGGCATTGGCGGTAAGGGCGATGATGTAGGTATCGCGGGCAGGTGAGGGCAGCCGGCGGATCGTGCGCGTGGCGACGAGGCCGTCCATCTCGGGCATCATCATGTCCATCAGGACGAGGTCATATTGATGGTTTTGAACCGCCGCCACGGCCTGGACGCCGTTCTCGACGACATCCGGCAGGTAGCCCAGCTTCTCGAGCAACTTCCGGATCACGAACTGGTTGGTGACGTTGTCTTCGGCGACCAGGATCTTGAGTGGCCGCGGTTCTTCGGCCGGGAGTTCGGGCAGGGACATCGCCGGAACGATGGAAGGCGATGTCGTCGGTTTCGACGGTTCGATTTCGACTTCCTGCTGTGGCTTGACGAGTACCGAGAAGCGGAACTGGCTGCCTTTGCCGATGGTGCTCTGAACCGAAATCTCGCCGCCCATGCAAGCCACAAGTCGCTTGCAGATCGCCAGGCCGAGGCCCGTGCCGCCGAAGCGGCGGGAGATCGAGCTGTCGACCTGCGAGAATTCGCGAAACAGCAGCCCGATGGCATCGGCAGGAATGCCGACGCCGGTATCGGTAACCTTGAAGATCAGCCGGGTTTGCTCCTCGTCAGCCTGTTCGGCTTCGACCTCGACGTGAACGGAACCGGATTGCGTGAACTTGATCGCGTTTCCGACCAGGTTGAACAACACCTGACGGACTCGCGCAGGATCGCCCATCACCGTCTCCGGAACCTGCTCGCCGACGGATGCCGTCAGCAGCAAGCCTTTCGCCTTGGCGCGAGACATCAGCAGGTCGATGGTGGCTGACACCGAGCGGCGCGGCTGGAATTCGACGTGCTCGATCTCGAGCCGGTCTGCATCGAGCTTCGAAAAATCGAGTACGTCGTTCAGAATCTGCAGCAGGTAATCCGCGGATTCGCGCAGCGTGGCCGCGATCTTTTTCTGTTCTGCCTGCAGGTCGCCGGCGACCAGCAGGTCCGCCAGCCCGATCACGCCGTTCATCGGAGTGCGAATTTCATGGCTCATCATCGCAAGAAACTCTGACCGGGCGCGGGTGCCCGCTTCGGCGGCATCGCGCGATTTGGCGAGGCCGGCCTCATAGCGGTTGATCAGGATCGACACCACCGCGATGACAAGGCTCAGCAGGACCGCGGTAATCAGGCTCATGTCCCGGTCGTGGCGGTAGTTTGCGAAGACTTCCTCGGACGCCTGGCCGACCACGACAGCCAGTGGATAGCCGCTGACCCTTCGATACGAGAAAATGCGTTTGACGCCGTCGACCAGACTCGCTCCGGTGTAGGAGCCGCTGTCCTGCGCGGCCAGCCCCTTCATGACTCCGCTGCCGGTGATCGAGGTGCCGACGGCGACCGGTCCCGACGCTCCCCGGGCACGGATGATTCCATCGAGGCCGACCAGCGTAATGTTGCCCTTCTTGCCGATGTCGACGGAATTGTAGAACCGCGAAAGATACTCCGGATCGAGGGAGACGACGGCGACGCCGCCGAAGGAGCCGTCCTGCGCGAAGATGCGCCGGGTGAGCTGGATCGACCACTTGTTGGAGACCCGGCCGAAGATCGGCTTGCTGATGAACAGGAAGTCGGCGCTGCCTTCCGCGTGCACCTTGAAATGTTCGCGGTCGTGCAGGTCCAGTCCCTTCATGCCCTTGTCCAGATTGCTCGCGAGCATGATGCCGTCCTTGCCGATGACGACCACCTGAAACGAGAAGTCGGAGAGAAACTGGCTGTTCTTCGACCAGAGCGACATGTTGAAATTGGCCGGATCCTTGGCGTAGGAGTCTCTCACATAGAGCAGGGTCTGGTCCGCCGCCTTGATCGATCGAATGATCTGCTCTTCGAACGCGCGGGCAAGGTTTGAATTGTTCTGCAACGCTGCGTGTTCGGTCCGGGCTCGATCTTCCGATACGCTGTAGAGCATGCCGGCCCACACCATCGCGATCGCGAAGACGCCGATCAGGCCGCTGCCGTGGCGCCCGATCAGGTGCGACACGCGGTCGAACCCTGAGGCGATGTTGTCGTAGAAGGGCGTCACTCGTCGCCGGATATCTGACATGTGCTTCTTGCTCCCGTCGACAGCATTAGGGCGTCCGGGTGCAAGGTGCGTAAAACTTGACCTGAAATATTCCCGATGTTTTTTACGAGCGGTTAGCCAATCGGGCTTTCGCTCCGTGGTATCGCGGGGAAATGCGTAGAGGTACGGATCGAAAGGATGCCTGCCGCTAGGATTGGGTTCACCATCCGCTGTTTTCGCGCGTGGGCAATTGAGGCGGAAACCTGACGTGCTGTCGCTCGGCACGCCGTCGATTGGACAAATTGTCGGCAAATTGCGGCCAAAGGCGTAACCGACCATTCCCCGCAGTAGAACCGAGTAAGGGGATGCCGGATGGCCTACAGGATCGTGGCGGAGCGCAGGGACGAGACGGTGCGGATGGATCGCAGCAGCGCGCTGGTGGCGGTGGCGAAAGCGCGGGTCTGGGCCAGCGAGGGCTGGAAGGTCACCATCATCGTCGGCGACGAAGACGAGATTGCGCCGGCGGACGCACGCCGGCTTTCCTTTGCGTGATGCGGGCTCCTTGATCGTCTGACTCTTCGTCATGCCCGGGCTTGTCCCGGGCATCCACGTCTTTGCCACCAGACGTAAGAAGACGTGGATGGCCGGGACAGGCCCGGCCATGACGGTTTGATTTCGTGAAGCGCCTATCGCGGCGCGATGCGCTTGCCGGTCATCAGCAGCCCTAGTCTGCGCCCGATCAACAGACCGAACACGAGAAGCAGGCACCACACCGGGAAGAAGAACAGCGTCAGAATGCCGGCGTCTTCCGGGTCGGTTCGAAACAGCCATTTGACCACGCCGATCGGCGCGAACAATCCGATCGCGCCGCCGAGCAGGGTGGTGACAGTCATGACGAGCTTCTGCGAGGTCATGCCGTAATTCCTAGCAGATTTGCCACTGCGGCTGCTACCACCGGCAGGGGTATGGCCGGTACGATGACGAACCCTGGCTTTTCATGACGACAGGCCGGTCCCTGGAATCAGCCGATGCCAACATGGAAAAGCGGCTCCGCCTCGACGCATCTGTTCTACCTGTTTTGCTTCTATGCCGGCCTCGTCGTTCTGACGGCGGTGTCGCTCGGCCGGATCACCCATGACGATCGGGAGGGCCCGGGCCTCAATCCGTTTGCCCGACTGCCGGACGGCCGGCTCGGCACCTCGGACTTCGCGGTCGCGACGATCGGATTTGCCATCATGGCGGCGGCCGTCTGGCTCGTGAGCCAGGTCGTCCGGTAACATGGTTCCGGGCGGCGTCGGGGCGCCGGGGTCAGGCCCAAACAGGCCTGCGGTAACCGGCTGCGGCAAAGGGATTTCTTGACGCCGCCGCTGGGCAGGTCAGACTGGCCTCCGGTCCATCCGGGAGTCGCTCATGAAGTTCTACATCACAGCGCTCGATACCTCAGGTACGGTCACGCTCAGCCGCGAATCCGTGCCCGCCGCCATCAAGAAGGCGGACGAACTGATTTCCGACGGTTGCCTGAACGTGGAGATCGTCATGCCGGATGGCGCGGCGTATCGGCCTGCGGAGTTCAGTCAGTTGCGGGAGCGGGTGGGGGCGTAACACAGGCCGCCCACGAAGGCCGCCCTGAAAGGTTCGATGTGACGCCGAAGATCAAGGAACATACCTGCCCGGCCTGCAACGGAACGGGCTTTCCTGCCGTGGCGCAACCGGTTCAGCCGGGCCGCAAGATCTATCCGGTGAAATGCAAGTCGTGCGACGGCAAGGGCAAGATTACGGACGCTGCGTGAGGCGGGGGGCTTGGAGGGAGAGGTTCAGGCCGAGGTCAGAGTCAGACTGGGCACCGTCAAGCCGGGGAGCTGCTGATTAAGTTCTACATCACATCGCTCGATACCTCAGGCACGCTCCGCTAAGCTGCGAATCCGTGCCCCCGCCATCAAGAAGGCGGACGAATTGATTTCAGACGGTTGCCTGAGCGTGGAGATCGTCATGCCGGACGAAGCAGCGTATTGGCCGGCGGAGTTTCCGCAGTTGCGGGAGCGAGTGGGGCGTAAGGACTGCTGGATAGGATTTCTGTCGCTCATGACAGAAGCGTAGCTGCACGTAGCGATCAGGCGTAGCCATTTGCGTGTTGCGTTGCAGCGTTCGCCAGTTGCGTGCAGTCGGCGAGCACTGCATGCATCTAGGTAAAGTCCGCTATAGCTCAGCCAGAAACTCCATCTTCGCATTTTCGTAGGAAAATCTTGTTTTGTCGGTCAATTCCTCAGCCCAATTGTCGCTGTTTGATCGATCCTGGTCTAATTTCCAGTTCAATCGATTCATGACCCGATTTGCAGTTGTTCCCGGGCTCACACGGGCGAAGTCAAGTAACTCGTCGAGGTCAAAGAACGGACATTTGATGACCTCGTTTACGATAGCTCCTGCGACGATCGAGTACGCGTAGGGTTCGTTGTTAAACTTCATGTGGCCAACAACGGACGCAAAGGCATTGAAAATGCGGAGCAAGCCACTTGGGGGGATATGATCGGAGATGGCTAAAAGTTTATCGGTCGGTTGATCGCGAAATAGAAGTGAAGCAACCTCTACGATTATTTCGCTCTCTCGCTCGATGAAGTTCCTTCGCGAATCCCAGAAGGCGCTTGTCCCAGTATCAGCAATTTTCAGGGCAATCCCGTCAGGGTAAAGGTGTTCATCCTCACCGTCGTCGTCGAATATGATGACATTTCCTAGGTGAGGATCTCCGTGCAGGACGCCTTTGCCGTAGAGATAAGTTAATGCGCGCGAATACAATCGCCAAACGGCTATGCGCTCGCTCAACGAGCGGCTCTCATGTAGCCACGATTTCGCGGACTGTCCGTCAATGAATTCCATCACAGCGAACGGGTGTCCGTCGTCGCTCCTTCCAAATCTGTGCGTTGTTACGAATAGCGGGTGACTAATGTTCGCGATCTTCTTGGTTTCAAGTTGAGAGCGAGCCACGCCGCGCGCTTTCCAAATCTTAACCGCGATGCGTCGGTCGAGTAAGCTGTCACGGGCAGCGAAGACGACGCCGTTTGCTCCCTCGGCGATTTCGTCAACAAAAGTAATGTCTGGAAATTCGTGCGTACGTCCGTCAATGCGCACGCGACCTTGATCAAGTGTTGGTCGGCCGCTAGGGCGCACCTTAAGGGGCGTTCTTTTGCGACTCATAGGTATTTGATGGCCCGTCGAAGGAAGCTTGCGTGATGGGGAATTCAAAAGAGCACTATCTGTACGATAGTTTTGATATATTTGCTACCCGGTCTGCAGGTCGATCGATGCCGCCGCCTGCAACGTTCGATATCGACGCACCGCCGGGAAGCGCGAACCTGACTGCTTGGAAATTTGCGCTATTCCGCGATGCGCACCCGGCGCGCTCTATCGCGTCGACGCGGTGCAACGGATGTCAGGTGCAAAGTGTCCGAGGGCTGAACCAATTTCATGAATGATGGCATTATCCCGCTGATTTGCCCGACGTGTCAAACCGGTCAGGGCGGGGCGTAGCCGTCACGTCGGCGGCAATTTTCTACTTTGCATGGGGTTGTTTTCGATATTTTGATTCGACGGCGCCGACGAGCGGCCAAACGTCGAAGAAATATCGCAATCGGGATGGGTCGGCGGGGCGATGGTGGACGCACAAGGGATCGAACCTTGGACCTCTCCCGTGTGAAGGGAACGCTCTCCCGCTGAGCTATGCGTCCGGGAACGGCAAAATCGTGGGCCGCAAGAGCCGCGATTTACGAAGTGCGGCCCCCCGGTGTCAAGCCAACAGTAGGGCCGAATCCGCTCTAATTACGCGCCCTGCTGGCGGGCGCGGGAGGCGTGGGACTGCAGCGCGCGGATGCGCTCGGCGAGCGTGCCGCCGCCTTCGGACGGGACCAGCGGCGCTGCGACGCCGTTGCCGGCGATGTCGTTGGCGGGTTTTGCGGGTTTTGGCGCGGCCGGTTCCGCGGCCAGCATGGCCTCGATCGCCGAGTTCGGGCCTTCCAGCTGCATGGCGAGTTTGGCGACTTCGGCGGCGATGTCGTTGATGCGCTCGCGCAGCAGCGCGTTTTCCATGCGCTCGGTCGCCCAGGAGCTTTCGGCCTGCTGCTGGATCGCGTTGAGGTCGCGCATCAGCTTGGCGCGGTCGTCGCGCGCGA
>JAQSDT010000119.1 GCA_029946075.1 bacterium
CGCCCCGCTCTTGCGGGGAGAGGGTCGGGGTGAGGGGCTCTCTCCGCGCGTGACGCGCATGGATAGCCCTGTACCCCCTCACCCGCCGCGCGAGAGCGCGGCGACCTCTCCCCGCAAGCGGGGCGAGGTTAAAAAGGACAACGGCATTGTTCGACAATCTGTCGGAAAAGCTTGGTGGGATTCTCGATCGGCTGACGGGCCGCGGTTCGCTGTCGGAAGCCGACGTCGACGCCGCGATGCGCGAAGTGCGCCGCGCGCTGCTCGAGGCCGACGTCTCGCTCGAGGTCGTCCGCAGCTTCACCGAGCGCGTCCGCGAACAGGCGGTCGGCGCCACCGTCGTCAAGTCGGTCACGCCCGGCCAGATGGTCGTCAAGATCGTCCATGACGAACTCGTCGCCATGCTCGGCGACGACGGCCAGACCATCGATCTCAACGCCGTGCCGCCGGTCGCCATCATGATGGTCGGCCTGCAGGGCTCCGGCAAAACCACCACCACCGCGAAACTCGCGCGACGCATGACCCAGCGCGACAAGCGCAAGGTGCTGATGGCCTCGCTCGACATCTACCGCCCGGCGGCGATGGAGCAGTTGGCGGTGCTGGGCCGCGATCTCGACATTCCGACATTGCCGATCGTGGCCGGCCAGAAGCCGGCACAAATTGCAAAACGCGCCATCGAAGCCGGCAAGCTTGGCGGCTACGACGTGGTGCTGCTCGACACCGCCGGCCGCACCACGCTCGACGAAGAGATGATGAGCGAGGCGGCCGAAATCAAAGCCACGGCCAATCCGCATGAAGTGCTGCTGGTCGCCGACAGCCTCACCGGCCAGGACGCGGTGAACCTCGCGCGCGCCTTCGATCAGCGCGTCGGCCTCACCGGTATCGTGCTGACGCGCGTCGACGGCGACGGCCGCGGCGGCGCGGCGCTGTCGATGCGCGCCGTTACCGGCAAGCCGATCAAGCTGATCGGCACCGGCGAAAAGACCGACGCGCTGGAAGATTTTCACCCCAGCCGTATCGCCGGCCGCATCCTCGGCATGGGCGACGTGGTGTCGCTGGTCGAGCGCGCCGCGGCGAATATCGACGCCGAGAAGGCCGCGCGCACCGCCGAGCGGATGCGCAAGGGCCAGTTCGACCTCAACGACATGCGCGAGCAACTGTTGCAGATGGCAAACATGGGCGGCATCAGCGGCCTGATGGGAATGATGCCCGGCATCGCCAAGATGAAGAACCAGATCGCCGCCGCCGGGATCGACGACAGGATCATCAAGCGCCAGGTCGCGGTGATCGATTCGATGACACGGCAGGAGCGCAAGAACCCCGACATCCTCAAGGCCAGCCGTAAAAAGAGGATCGCCGCCGGCGCCGGCCAGGAAGTCCAGGAAGTCAACAAGCTGCTGAAGATGCACCGGAACATGGCCGACATGATGAAGGCGATGGGTTCGGGCAAGCGCGGCCCGATGGCCGGCATCGCGCAGGCGATGGGCTTTGGCGGCGGCATGAAGCCGCCTTCGGCCGAAGAGATGAAGGCGATCGCCGAGAAAATGCAGGGCGGCGGCGGCGGTTTGCCGAACCTGCCGAAAGATCTTCCGGTCGGCCTGCGTCAGGGCCTGCCGAATCTGCCGGGCCTCACCGGTCTCAGCGGCAAGCCGACGCTGCCGGGACTCGGCGGCTTTCCGGGGAAAAAGAAATGACCGCTTCCGTCATTGCGAGCGCAGCGAAGCAATCCATCGATCCGCGAAAAGAAAGAATGGATTGCTTCGTCGCTTCGCTCCTCGCAATGAAGAATTAAATCGACCAACAGACTTTCAACCAACGAACCACTCAGGAGAATCAAATGTCAGTCGTTATCCGTCTTGCCCGCGCCGGCACCAAGAAGCGTCCGGTCTATCACGTCGTCGTCGCCGACTCGCGCTTTCCCCGCGACGGCCGTTTCATCGAGCGTCTCGGCCATTTCAATCCGCTGCTGCCGAAGGACAATGAGTCGCGCCTGAAGCTCGACATGGACAAGGTCAAGGCCTGGCTCGCCAAGGGCGCGCAGCCGTCGGACCGCGTCACCCGCTTCCTCGACGCCGCCGGCATCGTCAAGCGCGAGAAGCGCAACAACCCGGAAAAGGCCGTGCCGCGCAAGGAGCGCAAGGCCAACGCCGAAGCCGCCGCGAAGGCGTAAGATTTAGCGGCGCACGACGGTGGCAGCACCGATTTGCGTCGCACGTATCGGCGCCGCGCATGGCGTGCGCGGCGCGGTGAAACTGTGGACATTCACCGAAGATCCGTTCGCCGTGAAGGACTACGGCCCGCTGCTGACCAAGGACGGCGCGCGTCAGTTCGAGATCGCGCAGGTCCGCGCGGCAAAGGACCATCTGGTGGCGACGCTGAAAGGCATCGCCACCCGCGAGGATGCCGAACGACTCAACGGCATCGAGCTTTATGTTGCGCGCGAAAAGCTGCCCGAGACCGATGAGGGCGAATATTACCATGCCGACCTGATCGGGCTCGCCGCGGTCAACGCTGCCGACGAACCGCTCGGCCGCGTCCTCGCGATCCATAATTTCGGCGCCGGCGATATCATCGAGATCGCGCCGCCGCACGGCCCGACGCTGCTGCTGCCGTTCACCAACGCCGTGGTGCCGATGGTCGATCTTGCCGCCGGCCGCGTGGTGATCGAACTGCCGCAGGAAATTCAGGGCGACCAAGACGACGAAGCCCCGACGCTGACGTGATGGGTTCCCCATGAGCTGGCGCGCCACGGTTCTCACGCTCTTCCCCGACATGTTTCCCGGGCCGCTCGGCGTCAGCCTCGCCGGCAAGGCGCTGGCCTCCGGGCTGTGGACGCTCGAAGCGCGAGATATCCGGGACTCAGCCACCGACCGCCATCGCAGCGTCGACGACACCCCGGCCGGCGGCGGCCCGGGCATGGTGCTGCGCGCCGACGTGCTGGCAGCCGCGATCGATGCCGCCGATGCTGCCGTGGAACGCCCGCGCCTTCTCATGAGCCCGCGCGGTCGGCCATTGACCCAGTTGCGGGTCGCGGAGCTCGCCGCAGGCCCCGGCCCCCTGATCGTCTGCGGCCGGTTCGAGGGCATCGACCAGCGGGTGATCGAGGCGCGGAACCTCGAAGAGGTCTCGATCGGAGATTATGTGCTGTCGGGCGGCGAGATCGCCGCCATGGCGCTGATCGACGCCTGCGTGCGGCTTTTGCCGGGGGTCATGGGCAAACAAGCCTCCGGCGAGGACGAAAGCTTCTCCGAAGGACTACTGGAATACCCCCAATATACCCGCCCGCAGGAGTTCGAGGGCCGCGGCATCCCGGAAACCCTGACCTCCGGCGACCACGCCAAGGTCGCGGCCTGGCGGCGGGCCGAATCGGAGGCCCTGACCCGGTCCCGGCGGCCGGATCTGTGGTCGGCGAGGCCCGGCGCAAAAGGCACAAAAAGCACGACAGACGGGTGACAAGCGTCCTTTGATGCCTTATACGAGCGCCAAATCCCGCAATGGCAGGATAGTGGACGTCGCGAGCCCGGTGCCGGGCGCGCCGCCGATGGAGATTTCAATGAACCTCATTCAGCAGCTCGAAAAAGAGCAATTCGATAAACTGGCGGCGACCAAGTCGATCCCGGAATTCGGTCCCGGCGACACCGTGATCGTCAACGTCAAGGTGGTCGAAGGCGAGCGCACCCGCGTGCAGGCCTATGAAGGCGTCTGCATCGGCCGTTCCGGCGGCGGGCTCAACGAGAGCTTCACCGTCCGCAAGATTTCCTACGGCGAAGGCGTGGAACGCGTATTCCCGGTGATGTCGCCGATGATCGACTCGATCAAGGTGGTGCGCCGCGGCAAGGTGCGTCGCGCCAAGCTGTATTACCTGCGCCAGCTGCGCGGCAAGTCGGCCCGCATCGTCGAGAAGCAGGACCGCCAGACCGCCGTCGGCGAGTAATTTTTCCCGAACGGGATGTGACGAAAAGCGCGGGGCTTGCCCCGCGCTTTTTTGTTGCGCCATGCCTACATAGACAATGCCCCTGCCCAATCGATTGATTGTGGCAGCCGTCGGCCCTGTGTTAGAAATTTAGAATGGTTCCGGATCAGACCAACATCTCCTGCAAGCGCGTCGTCATCGACGATCGCTCGCGGCTGCCCGGCCGCTTCTTCGGACGCTTCGCGACCTCGGCAACATCCGAGCTTACGCGCGCAGCCTGATGCTGCGCCGACGTTCGTTGCCCGCGTTCAACCGCTCACACTGAATTTCATTTGGAGCTTACGCTCATGTCCAAGCCGACCACCCTGTACGACAAGATCTGGAACGACCATCTGGTGCACGAAGCCGAGGACGGCACCTGCCTGCTCTATATCGATCGCCACCTGGTGCATGAAGTGACCTCGCCGCAGGCGTTCGAAGGCCTGCGCGCCACGGGTCGCAAGGTTCATGCGCCGGAGAAGACGCTGGCCGTGGTCGACCACAACGTGCCGACCACCGACCGCAGCAAGCCCAACCCCGATCCTGAAAGCATCGAGCAGATCAAGGCGCTGGCGCAGAACGCCAAGGAATTCGGTGTCGAATATTACGACGAGTTCGACAAGCGTCAGGGTGTCGTCCACGTGATCGGCCCCGAGCAGGGCTTCACGCTGCCCGGCACCACCATCGTCTGCGGCGACAGCCACACCTCCACGCACGGCGCGTTCGGCGCGCTGGCGCACGGCATCGGCACCTCGGAAGTCGAGCATGTGCTGGCGACGCAGACGCTGATCCAGAAGAAAGCCAAGAACATGCGCGTGACCGTCGACGGCAAATTGCCCGACGGCGTCACCGGCAAGGACATCATCCTGGCCATCATCGGCGAAATCGGCACCGCCGGCGGTACCGGCTACGTGCTGGAATATGCCGGCGACGCGATCCGCGCGCTGTCGATGGAAGGCCGCATGACGGTCTGCAACATGTCGATCGAAGGCGGCGCCCGCGCCGGCCTCGTCGCGCCCGACGAGAAGGCGTACGAATTCCTCAAGGGCCGCCCGAAGGCACCGAAGGGCGCCGACTGGGATGCCGCGATGCGCTATTGGGAAACGCTGCGTTCCGACGAGGGCGCACGCTTCGACCACGAAATGCGCCTCGACGCCGCCAAGCTGCCGCCGATCGTCACCTGGGGCACCTCGCCCGAGGACGTGGTGTCGATCGCGGGCCTCGTGCCCGATCCCGACAAGATCGCTGACGAAGCCAAGCGGCTGTCGAAGCACCGCGCGCTGAAATACATGGGCCTGACGGCGGGAACGAAGATCACCGACATCATGCTCGACCGCGTCTTCATCGGCTCCTGCACCAACGGCCGCATCGAGGATCTGCGCGCCGCGGCCAAGGTCGCCGAAGGCAAGACGGTCAACGCGCGGGTCAGCGCGATGGTCGTGCCGGGCTCGGGCATCGTCAAGGAACAGGCGGAAGCCGAAGGCCTCGACAAGATCTTCATTGCCGCCGGCTTCGAATGGCGCGAGCCGGGCTGCTCGATGTGCCTTGCCATGAACCCCGACAAGCTGGCGCCGGAAGAGCGCTGCGCCTCGACCTCGAACCGCAACTTCGAGGGACGCCAGGGTTTCAAGGGCCGCACCCATCTGGTGTCGCCGGCCATGGCGGCGGCGGCCGCGATCGCCGGTCACTTCGTCGACATCCGCGACTGGCATTGAGCGGCGCGTCTGGAGCATGATCTCTCCGGAAAGCCGGCTCCCGCTCTTCCGGATCATCCCCTTGCCTAAACAACGAGGCGTTATGGAAACGCCCCGTTAAGCGCCGAAGCCCAAAATGGCCCCTTGCGAACACCTTTCGCACGGGAGCCGGCCATGGCGGACAAGCCTGAATTCGTCGACTTAATCAGCGACGCGACGCAACAGCGACGCCGCAATGTGCCGCGCATCGTCGATCTCACCCCGGCGCCTGGCGTCAAGGAAACCTCGCGCCTCGGCCACTGGTCGAATCGCTTCGAGCAATGGCGGGAGGAGAACCTGACGCCGTGGAAGATCAAGCCCTGGAAAACCAAGCAGTGGTGATCGCATAACCATTCATCCATAACAAAAACAGGCGCCCGATCGGGCGCCTGTTACATTTCAACCATGTCGCTTCAGTCCGTCTCACCAGTAGCGGAGCGGGATTCCGTAGATGCGCGGCCGCCAGTGATGGCGATACCAAGGACGGTATTTGCAGATCTTGCGCGGTCCGTAATAGGTCCAGATCACGCGGCAATAGCGGTGCCGGTAGCCATGATAGACCGGATAGCCGTAGTAGCGCGGCGCGTAGACGCGGCGATGATGGAAGTGCGGCCGGTGATAGGCCTGGCGGTATCCGTAGCGATAGCCGCCGCCGCGCAGCACCGGCGCGGCACGATAGTAACCGCCGCCACCGCGAAACACGGGAGCCGCTCGGAAGGCCGGCGCCGCACGAAAGCCGCCGCCGTGGAACGCAGCGCCGCCGCCCCTGAAACCGCCGCCGCCGTGAAAGCCGCCACCGCCACCGCGGAAACCACCGCCTCCACCGCCGCGAAATCCGCCGCCGCCACCATGGCCGTGGCCGCCACGAACTTCGGTCGTGATGCCGTCGCTGGCGTATTTTGCCGAAGGCGCCGTGCCGGGCGTCGCCAGCGAGAGCGCTTCGGCGCGCTGCTGCGATGCCGCTGCGAGTGCAAGGACGGCCGCAGCCGCCATACCCAGACGGCGGCCCAGGCCGCGTCGGGGATCGGATGTCGTCATCGATGAAACCTCCCTGGCCGGCGACGTCGCCTTGCTCCGCTGCGCGGCTGGCTTTCGTCGCATTCGTTTACGGTCGCCCCACGATGAAGCTAGAGACCGCCACGTGAACGCGCCATGAATGCGCGGACCGCAGAGATGAATACGAAAAATATAGGTCCACCGTCTCACCACCAGGACGGGCCGAACCCGATGCCGAGGAAAAACGGCGCCGGCGCGGAATAGGGATACGACCGGTAGTAAGTGGGCCTGGCGTAGTAATATGGCTGATCATGCGGGCGATGCGCGTAGGTGCGATCATGGCGCCTGACGTGACGGCGCGCAC
>JAQSDT010000120.1 GCA_029946075.1 bacterium
AAGCGAACTGCAGAAATTGTCGGCGCGTCACGGCCTCGGCGAAGTCCGCGGCCGGGGCCTGTTGCTGGCGCTCGACCTCAAGCTGCCGATCGGCGCCGATATCGTGGCGCAGGCGTTCGCCGACGGCGTGCTCCTGAACTCGCCGCAGCCTGACGCCCTGCGCTTCATGCCGGCGCTCAACGTCACGAAAGAGGAGATATCGATGATGATCGATTGCCTTGATGCGATTTTGGTCAAGGCAGGTGCCGCGAGAAGGGTGGCGTAGCGTCAATCGTCATTGCGAGCGAAGCGAAGCAATCCACACTTTCCCAGCGGAGAGATGGATTGCTTCGTCGCTTTGCTCCTCGCAATGACGGCAACTGTTACGGCCTCAAAATCGCAGCCCCTGTCGTCGCCCTGCTCTCGAGCTCGGTATGTGCCTTCGCCGCATCCTTCAGCGCATAGGCGTGATTGATCGGCACGTGCAGCTTGCCGTTGATGACGGCGGCGAACAGCGTATCAGCACCTTCGAGCAGATCTTTTCGGGTCGAGACGTAGTCGTTGAGCTTCGGCCGCGTCGCGAACAGCGAGCCGTGGTTGTTGAGTTCGGCCAGCGCGAACGGCGGCACCGGGCCGGAAGCGTTGCCGAAACTGACGAACAGGCCGCGCGGCCGCAGGCACGACAGCGAGCCCGGAAACGTGGTCTTGCCAACGCCGTCGTAAACCACATCGCACAGTTCGTTGCGGCTGATCTGTTTCACCCGGGCGACGAAATCTTCCTCGTTGTAGAGGATGACATGGTCGCAGCCATTGGCGAGCGCCAGATCCGCCTTCGCCTTGGAGCCGACGGTGCCGATCACATGCGCGCCGAGCGCCTTCGCCCACTGGCAGGCGAGCAGACCGATGCCGCCCGCCGCAGCGTGGATCAGCACGCGATGGCCGGGCTCGACCTTGAAGGTCTTGTGCAGCAGGTACCAGACCGTCAGGCCCTTGAGCATCAGCACGGCGCCCTGCTCGTAGGTGATATGATCGGGCAGCTTGACCAGCTTGTCCGCCGGGATCACCCGCTCGGACGCGTAGCCGCCGAGGTTGAAGTAGTAGGCAACGCGGTCGCCGGGATGGAAATTGGTGACGCCAGGGCCGACCGCGATCACCTCGCCCGCGGCTTCATTGCCGGCGATGAACGGAAGGCCAGGCGCCTTGTAGAGACCGGTGCGGAAATAGACGTCGATGAAATTGAGGCCGACGGCATGCTGGCGCATGCGGACCTCGCCCGGTCCGGGCATACCCACCTCGACATCCTCGTAAACCAGGGCTTCGGGACCCCCCACCTTGTGCACGCGCACAGCCTTGGTCATGACGATTTCTCCTTCGAAAACGGTCCAGCCGCCGATATCGGATGCGAAGCGAAAGCCATCGCCGCCGCCTTGTCAACTCGGCGGCGATACAGGCTCGTTTGCGGCTTTACGCCGGTTGCGCTTGGCCAGCACGTTGAACATTTCGACGGCAGCCGAGAACAAAATAGCGAAGTAGATATAGCCGCGCGGGATGTGGAATTTGAATCCATCCGCCACCAGCGCCACGCCGATCAGTACCAGGAACGCCAGCGCCAGCATCTTCATGGTCGGATAATCGGCCACGAACTTCGCGACCGGCCCCGACGAGACATACATCACGGCGCAGGCGATCACGACGGCGGCGACCATGATTTCGATATCCTCCGCCATGCCGATCGCGGTGATGATCGAATCCAGCGAGAACACCATGTCGACGACGATGATCTGCATGATCGCCCAGAAGAACACGCTGGACTTCGACTGGGTATCCGGCTCGCCGTGAGCCGCCTCGACCTCGGCATGAATTTCATGCGTCGCCTTGGCGATCAGGAACGCGCCGCCGCCGATCAGAATAAGGTCGCGCCACGACAGCGCGACGGATTTCACGGTGATGACGGGCTCGGTGAGACCGATCAGCCAGACCAGCACGCTGAGCAGGATGATGCGGAACACCAGCGCCAGCAGCAGCCCGATCTGGCGCGCGCGCTTCGCCTGCTCGGGCGGAATCCGCGAGACGATCACCGAAATGAAGATGACGTTGTCGATCCCCAGCACGATTTCGAGGGCGGTCAGCGTCGCCAGCGCGAGCCATGCTTCGGGACTGGTCAGTAGTTCCATCATGCCTTGAACGACTTTATGAGCCGGATCACTGCGTCACTGCCGACGATATAGGCGGCGATGGCGCAGAGCCCGGCGATGATAGGGGCGCCCACGTTGAAGTCGCAGACGAGCGTATAGATTCCGAGTACCGCCCAGGCACCGAGCATCCACATCGTCAGCCAGCGCAGCCGCACCACGCGGAACGGGTGCAGCACGTGGAATGGCGCGAATGTCAGTGCGATCAGGACGGCAACGCCGAGCGTGGCGAGCGCCGGCGGCGGATGCAGCAGGAACAAATAGAACGCGGCGGCATTCCACAGCGCCGGAAAACCGCGGAAATGATTGTCCGCCGCCTTCATGCGCCGGTCGGCAAAATAGAGCGCGCTGGAAACCATGATCCCGATGCCGAGCACCGGCGCCGCCAGCGGCAGCAGCATGTTGCTCGCCGTGATCGCATAGGCCGGAACGAACACATAGGTGACGAAATCGACGACGAGGTCGAGCGTCTCGCCCGACCAGTTCGGCTGCAGCCGCGCCACGTCCAGCCGGCGTGCCAGCGGCCCGTCGATCGCGTCGACGATCAGCGCGACCCCGAGCCAGGCGAACATGTTGGTCCAGTGCTCGCGCACCGCTTCCAGCATCGCGATCAGCGCAATCCCCGCGCCCATCGCGGTGATGATGTGCACGGCAAGGGCGGCGGCCCGCATCCGGCTGGTCGCCGGCGCCGAAACTGGCTCGGTTATCTGGTCCATTGGTCCGGCAGTGCTAACAGGAATCGGCCCGATTTGCATACCCGCGCTTGCGGCGTTCCGCCGCGTAAATCGCCGGAAACCATTCGGCCGGCTGATGGCTTGAAAATGCCGCTGCGAAGGTCAATTGTCCCGATATGAACGGACCATCTCGGATTTATGACGTTGCCGTGATCGGCGGCGGGCCGGCGGGCCTGACCGCCGCCATCGCGCTGGCCGGCAGCGGCGCAAGCATCGCCCTGCTCGCCCGCCGCGTCCCCTACGCCGACAACCGCACCACCGCGCTGCTGGGCGCCTCGACCGAGTTCCTCGAAGGGCTCGGGGTCTGGCCGCGCTGCCGGGACAAGGCAGCGCCCCTGCAGACCATGCGGCTGGTCGACGATACCGGCCGGCTGATCCGCGCGCCCGAGGTGCGGTTCACCGCCGGCGAAATCGGGCTCGAACAGTTCGGCTACAATATCGACAACCGGTCGCTGATGCTGGCGCTGGAGGAACGCGCTGCCGAGCTTGAAAACCTGACGCGGCTGGACGACGAGGCAGAGGCGATCGATCCGCAGGAGGACGTCGCTTCAATCACGACCCGGCAGGGCCTGCAGCTTTCAGCGCGGCTTGTGGTCGGCGCGGACGGACGGCAATCGCCGTCACGCGAAGCCGCGGGCATCCAGGTCAAGCGGCGCGACCTCCATCAATCCGCGCTGACGTTCAACATCTCCCATTCGCACCCCCACCGGAACATCTCGACCGAGTTTCACACACCGCAGGGCCCCTGCGTGCTGGTGCCCCTGCCCGGCAACCGCTGCAGCGTGGTCTGGGTTTCCGCCACGAAGGACGCCGAACGACTGATGTCGCTGACCGACGAGGAATTGTCTGATGCTGCCGAGAAGCAGTCGCATTCGATCCTCGGCCGCATCACGGTCGAGCCCGGCCGTAACGTCTTTCCGCTGTCGATCGAGCGTCCCGCGCAATTTGCCAGCCATCGCGTCGCGCTGGTCGGCGAGTCCGCGCATGTGCTGCCGCCGATCGGTGCGCAGGGTCTCAACATGGGATTGCGCGATGCCGCCGATATCGCCGATATCGCCTCGCAGGCGGTTTCGCTGGGCGAAGATCCGGGCTCGCCGACCGTACTGGCGCGCTATCAAGCGGCACGCCGCTCCGACGTCGCCAGCCGCATGATCGCGATCGATGTCGCCAACCGTTCGCTGCTCAGCGACTTCCTGCCAATGCAATCGCTGCGCGCGGCCGGTCTGCACCTGCTCGGCACGTTCGGCCCGCTGCGTCGGCTCGCGATGCGCGAGGGACTGGCGCCGAGCTGGCGACGGGTGAGTTAAGCTAGGGAAACACCAGCCGCCCGCTCTGGATGAACCACATCACGCTGGTGAGCGTGACCACCGACGCAAATGTTCCGATCAGAACCGCCACCGATGCCGGCTCGATCCAGGTGTTGTTCTGCCGGGCGATCACGAACACGTTCAGCGCCGGCGGCAGCGAGGCCATCAGCACCGCGGTGGCCGCCCATGGCTGCGCGAACGGGCCGAACAGCAGCATCAATCCGAACACGATCAGCGGATGGATCAGCAGCTTGATGGCGATGACACCGGGTACTTCCCACGGCACCCGGTCGAACGGACGCAGCGCCACGGTGACGCCGAGCACGAACAGCGCGGTCGGCGCCGCGGCGTTTTGCAAGAACAGCAGCGTCTTGTCGACTGCAACAGGCAGTTGAATATGCAGCCCCGCCGCAAGCGCGCCGGCGCAGGCCGACATGATCAGCGGGTTCAGCACGATCTGCCGGGCCGCGACGCCGACGGCATGCAGAATCGACGGATGATTGCGATCGGTGAAGGCGATCAGCAGCGGCACGATCGAGAACAGGAAAATACTGTCGCAGCAAAAGATCAACGCCGTCGGTGCTGCAGCCTTGGTGCCGAGCACCGCCAGCGCCAGCCCCGGGCCCATATAACCGATATTGCCGTAGGCCCCCGCGAGCCCGGCCATGGTCGCTTTGCGTAGCGAAAGCTCGCCGATGAAGCGGCCGGCAATCATTGCCAGCACGAAGGCGATGATCGTTGCGAGCGTGGTCGCGATCAGGAATGGCGGGTTGTTCAGCTCGGAGAACGGGGTTTGCGACATGATGCCGAACAGCAGCGCCGGCAAGGACACGTAGAGCAGGAAAAAGTTCATCCAGGCGAGCCCTGCCTCCGGCAGCTTCTTCGTCTTGCCGCAGGCAAAACCGATGAAGATCAGGCCGAAATAGGGTAATGCCAAATTGAGGATATCGGACATCGGGCAAGCGTCTTTTCGTCAGTGATTTCTGGATGATGGCGCCGGAAGCGGCAGCCCCGTCTAAAGGTTAATCCGTGCTTTTGCCCCTAGCATCGGCCACAATCATGGTCTATTCGACGAGACATGATCAAAGCGCGCACCGCCAAATTTCAGATCGGACAGATTGTCCGCCACCGGGTGTTTTCGTTCCGGGGCGTGATTTTCGACATCGATCCGGAATTCAACAATACCGAGGAATGGTGGTTGTCGATCCCCGAGGAGGTTCGGCCTCACAAGGATCAGCCGTTCTACCACCTGCTCGCCGAGAATTCAGAATCCGAATACGTCGCCTACGTCTCCGAGCAGAACCTGCTGCCTGACGATTCCGGCGAGCCGATCCGGCATTCGCAGGTGGCCGAGATCTTTATCAAGGACAAGTCGGGCGGCTACCGCCCCCGCAATCCCTCCCTCAACTGATCCATTGTGCAGGATTAAAGAAGTGCAGGATTAAAAAAGGCGCCCGGTCGGGGCGCCTTTTTCGTTTCGATGGACGTCGTCCGCAGCGTTACTTCGCAGGCGGATTTGCCGGCGGGTTCGCTTCGAGCTTCTTGCGGGCCTCTTCGGCGCGCTTCTGCAGCTCGTCCTGCAGCTTCTTCTGGTTTTCCTCGAACACCTTCGGGTCGGTCGGCGGGCCGTCGTAGGCCTTGGCGAATTCGCCCGTCAGCGGCAGCGGCAGCGTCAGCGGCGCGCCGTTGGAGTTGATCGCCTGAACCACGAGGTTCTGGCCCTTCTTCATGCTGGCGATCAGCTCGGGTGTCGCCTCATAGTCCGACATGCAGCCGTTCTGGAAGCAGATGACATAGGGGCCCTGCAGCGGCGCGTTGGCGTCGACGATGATCCGGGTTCCGTGCACGAGCTGCATGCCGAGCGGCAGGGTGACGCGCAGCAACTTCTTCGGTTCGCCTTCCGGCTCGATGATGACGGCGGCGATCACCGGCTGGCCGGACTCGATGCGGCCGTCCTTGCCGGTGAAGCAGACCTGCTTGGCGCCGGCTTCCTGGCCCTTCAGGCAGAACTTGGTCCAGGGGGCGTAGATCAGCTGGGGAATCTGCTGCTCGGGCGGTGCGGCACCCGCGGCGGCGGGACCGCCTGCGGCCGGCGCCTGGGCAGCGGGAGCCCCGGCCGGGGGCTTGGGAGCCGGCTTCGGGGCAGGCTTCGGAGCTGCGGGAGCGGGAGCTGCCTTGGGGGCGCCCGGCGCCGGCGCAGGCTGCTGGGCCTGCGCACCGGATGCGACCAGCGTTGCCGACAATGCCGAGGCCGCCAACAAGGCGAAAACCCGCCCATGCAGCCGGATCGAAGCGGCCAAGTTACGGAAATTCATTGCGGAAAACCCTTTCTGAACGGAAGCGCCCGAAACCGCGACAGGCACCGAACCTAGCCGTTGGGGCGGCTGTCTCATTGGCAAATGAGGCGGATGCGTGACAGCTGGTTCCCGCCCGTATCAATTGCCCGCCTTCAATACAGCGGCAGGCGAAAAGATCAATGCCGACAAGCATCTTTGACAGCCGCCGCAGTGCCGGCCGACGCCTATGGTAAAGCTTGCAGCGAAGCCTTTTGCGAATCGAATCCACCGGTGCCGATGACCGACTACTGGCGTGTCCCCCTTCAGATATTGATTGGCACCGCCATCGCGCTCGGGCTGTCCCCGCTCGCGCGCAAGGCCGACGCCGCCGAGAGTTACGCCATCGCGATGCACGGTGCACCGGCCCTGCCCGCCGGCTTCGCCCATATGCCCTATGCCAATCCGGACGCCCCCACGGGCGGCCGGCTGGTCTGGGGGTTCCTTGGCACCTTCGACAGCCTCAATCCGCTGATCGT
>JAQSDT010000121.1 GCA_029946075.1 bacterium
AAAAGCTGCTGGAGTTCCCGGGCCCGTGTCGATCTACGTCGCGCTGCATCACGTTACGCACTACAAATACGACCGACCGATCGATCTCGGCCCGCAAACCGTACGCCTGCGCCCGGCGCCGCATACGCGCACGCCGATCCTGAGCTATTCGCTCAAGGTCACGCCGACCAATCACTTCGTGAACTGGCAGCAGGATCCGCAAGGCAACTGGCTGGCGCGCTTCGTGTTCCCGGAGAAGGCGACCGAGCTGAAGATCGAGGTCGACTTCACCGCGCAGATGACGGTGGTCAATCCCTTCGACTTCTTCGTCGAGGGCTACGCCACCACTTTCCCGTTCCAGTACACTGCCGATCTCAAGACCGAACTGGCACCGTATCTTGCCACTTCCGACTGGGGCCCGTTGTTCGACGCCTACGTGAAGGACATTCCGCGCGAGGCCGACAGCACCGTCAATTTCCTGGTCGATCTGAACGCGCAGCTGCAGAAAAAGATCAGCTACGTCATTCGCATGGCGCCGGGCATTCAGACGCCGGAAGAGACGCTGGCCTCCGGCTCCGGGTCGTGCCGCGACTCGGCTTGGCTGCTGATCCATATCTTTCGCCATCTCGGTCTCGCCGCGCGCTTCGTCTCCGGCTACCTCATTCAGCTGCGCCCCGACATCGACCCGGTCGAGGGCCCGCGCGAGGTCGAAAGCGATTTCACCGATCTGCACGCCTGGGCCGAGGTGTATCTGCCCGGCGCCGGCTGGATCGGGTTCGACGTCACTTCGGGCATGCTGACGGGCGAGGGGCACATACCCGTCGCCGCCACGCCGCATTACCGCTCGGCGGCGCCGATCTCGGGCAGCGCCGGCTTTGCCAATGTCGACTTCGGCTTCGAGATGAGCGTCAAGCGCATCCGCGAGGCGCCGCGCATCACCCGGCCGTTCTCGGATGAATCCTGGGCCCGGCTCGACAGCCTCGGCGAGCAGGTCGACGCCGATCTCAGCCAGGGCGACGTGCGGCTGACCATGGGCGGCGAGCCGACCTTCGTGTCGGTCGACGATCTGGAATCGCCGGAATGGAACATCGCCGCTGTCGGCCCGACCAAGCAGGCGCTGGCGGACGAATTGATCCGAAAGCTGCGCGCGAGGTTTGCGCCGGGCGGCCTGCTGCATTACGGGCAGGGCAAATGGTACCCGGGCGAGAGCCTGCCGCGGTGGGCGTTCGGCCTGTATTGGCGCAAGGACGGGAAACCGATCTGGAAGAATCCTGATCTGATCGCGAAGATCGGCAGCGAGCGCAAGGCCGATATCGCGGCCGCGCTGCGGCTGATGGAAGGGATCGCGGACCGGCTCGGTCTCGACGATGACTATCTTCTGCCGGCCTATGAAGACCCCGCGCATTGGCTGCAAAAGGAGGCAGGGCTTCCGGCCAATGTCGATCCCACCGATTCAAAACTCGCCGATCCCGAGGAGCGCTCGAGGATGGCGCGGGTGTTCAATGAGGGGCTCAACAAGCCCAAGGGTTATGTGCTGCCGATCCAGCATGCCGGCATCGACGCCTCCGGCTGGATGAGCGAACGCTGGCAGTTGCGGCGTGGCCATTTGTTCCTGATCCCCGGCGATTCCCCGCTCGGACTGCGGCTGCCGATGGCGTCGCTGCCGCATATCCCACCGGAAGAATTCCCCTACGTCGTCGAGCAGGACCCGATGGAGGCGCGGCTCGAACTGACGACCGAGGACAAGGACACCGCGGCAGGCGGCGTGCCGGTAAAGCTTGTGCCCAAGCCGAAACCGAAACCCAAGCCGGTGCGCACGGCGGCATCGGTCGAAGTCCGCGACGGCGTGCTGTGCGTCTTCATGCCGCCGGTCGAGAAGGTCGAGGATTATCTCGAACTGGTCGCGGCGATAGAAGCAACCGCCGAGGAACTGCAGATCCCGGTTCATGTCGAAGGCTACAGTCCGCCCTACGATCCCCGCATCGAAGTCATCAAGGTGACGCCCGATCCCGGTGTGATCGAGATCAACATCCAGCCCGCGCAGAACTGGCGCGAGGCAGTCGATATCACCTTCGGCCTGTATGAGGATGCCGCAAAAGTCCGTCTCGGCGCCAATCGTTTTCTGGTGGACGGTCGCCACACCGGTACCGGCGGCGGCAATCATGTCGTGGTCGGCGGCTCTGCACCGCAGGATTCGCCGTTCCTGCGCCGCCCCGATCTGCTGAAGAGTCTCGTGCTGTACTGGCAGCGGCATCCGTCGCTGTCCTATCTGTTCTCCGGCATGTTCATCGGCCCGACCAGCCAGGCGCCGCGCATCGACGAGGCGCGGCATGACGGCCTCTATGAACTCGAAGTCGCGCTGAGCCACGTGCCGCCGGCGGGCGTCGAGGCGCCGCTGTGGCTGGTCGACCGTCTGTTCCGGCACATCCTGGTCGATATCACAGGCAATACCCACCGCGCCGAGATCTGCATCGACAAGCTCTACTCACCCGACGGTCCCACCGGCCGCCTTGGGCTGGTCGAATTCCGTGCGCTCGAAATGCCGCCGGACCCGCGGATGTCGCTGGCGCAGCAGCTGTTGATCCGCGCGCTGATCGCCAAGCTCTGGCGCGAACCGCAGCAGGGCAAGTTCGTGCGCTGGGGTACCGCGCTGCACGATCGCTTCATGCTGCCGCATTTCCTCTGGGAAGATTTTCTCGGCGTGCTCGATGAGCTCAGGCAATCCGGCTACGAGTTTTCGCCGGAATGGTACGCAGCCCAGCTCGAGTTTCGTTTTCCGGTGTTCGGCTGTGTCCATCACGGCGGCGTTTCGCTGGAATTGCGTCAGGCGCTGGAGCCATGGCACGTGCTCGGCGAGGAAGGCTCGGCCGGCGGTACCGTGCGCTATGTCGATTCGTCGGTGGAGCGGCTGCAGGTCAAGGCGACGGGCTTCGTCGAAGGCCGCCATGTCGTCACCTGCAACGGCAGGCGGATGCCGATGACGCCGACCGGGCGCTCCGGGGAGGCCGTCGCCGCCGTCCGTTTCAAGGCGTGGCAGCCGGCGTCAGGCCTGCATCCGACCATTCCGGTGCATGCGCCGCTGACATTTGACCTGATCGACACCTGGAATAGCCGCTCGCTCGGCGGCTGCGTCTACCACGTCGCCCATCCCGGCGGCCGCAGCTACGACACCAAGCCGGTCAATTCCTACGAGGCGGAAGCCCGCCGGCTGGCGCGGTTTCAGGACCATGGCCATACCCCCGGCCGGATCGAGCCGCCGCCGGAGGAGCGCACCATCGAATTCCCCCTGACGCTCGATTTGAGGACGCCGCTCCTGCCGTAGTTTCCTGCAGAAAACGCGTCGAAAAAACAGGACACAGCGCCGCCGATTCTGGTCTATTCAGAGGCCTCAGGGGAGTTGAATGGCGGGCCAGGGCAATCAAGGCAGCAGTCAGGAGAGCAAGGCCCGTCCGGGTCAGCGCCGCATGGCGCAATGGACGCGCGACTATGCGCGGCTGCCCGGAATTCCCGACGAATATATCGGGCCGGACGGTGTGCCGCGGGCGGCATGGACACGCTTCTTCGACGCTTTTGCCGCGCTTTCGCCGGCCGATATCGAGAAGCGCTTTGCCTCCGCCGACCGGCATCTGCGCGAGGCCGGCGTCACCTATCGCGCCCCCGGCGAGACCGCAGATCGCCTGTGGCCGCTGAGCCATCTGCCGCTGATCATCGACGAAGCCGACTGGCGGCAATTGTCCATCGGTATCGCGCAGCGCGCGCAACTGCTCGAGATGGTGCTGCGCGATCTCTATGGCGAAGGAAAACTGGTGGCGGACGGCGCGGTGCCGGCGGCGGCGATCGCCGGCAGCGCCGAATATCTGCGCGCCGTCAGCGGCGTCAGACCGCCGGGCGGGCGTTATCTGCATTTCTATGCCGCCGACGTCGGCCGCGGGCCTGATGGCCGCTGGTGGGTATTGAACGACCGGACGCAGGCGCCGTCGGGTGCAGGCTATGCGCTCGAAAACCGCCTCGTGCTGTCGCGCGCCTTTTCCAATCTGTACAAGTCGATGAACGTCGAGCGTGTCGCACCGTTCTTCGAGGCGTTCCGCGATTCGCTGCGCGCCAGCGCCGACCGCGACGAGCCGCGGATCGGGTTGCTGACGCCGGGCGCCTTCAGCGAAACCTATTTCGAGCACGCGACGCTGGCGCGTTATCTCGGCTTCCTGCTGGTCGAGGGCGACGACCTCGCGGTCAGCGGCGATCGTATCCATATCCGTACCGTCGCCGGCCTCAAGCGGCTCGACGTGCTGCTGCGCCGGGTCGATTCCAATTTCCTCGATCCGCTGGAACTCGATGCATCGTCGCATCTCGGCGTGCCCGGGCTGATCGACGTGCTGCGCAAGGACGGCGTCGTCGTTGCCAACATGCCGGGCTCCGGCGTGCTGGAGGCGAGGGCGCTGCTCGGCTTCCTGCCCAGCCTGTCGCGGCGTCTGCTCGGCGAGAATTTGATCATGCCGCACATCGCCACCTGGTGGTGCGGTCAGAAGGCGGCGCGCGAGGAAGTGCTGTCGCGGCTCGACGATTTTGCGATCGAGGGCGCCTATGCCCACGGCGTGCCCGGCTTTCCCGGCCACGGCCCGGTGCTGGCATCCGAATTGTCGCCTTCCGATCGCGACCGGCTGAGGCAGGCAATCTCCGAACGCGGCATCGATTTTGTCGGCCAGGAACTGGTGCGGCTGTCGACGACGCCGGTGTGGGAAGAGGGCCGCATCACGCCGCGTCCGTTCGTGCTGCGGGTGTTTGCCGCCGCGACGCCCAATGGATGGACCATCCTGCCCGGCGGCTTCTGCCGGATTGCCGAACAGCCCGATGCCCGCGCCGTGTCGATGGGCGACGGTGCGCGCTCGGCGGACGTCTGGGTGGTTTCGGAGAAGACCGTCGCGACCTCGACCTTGTTGCCGGCGCCCGAAGCCGTGCGCATCCGGCGCATCGCCGGTGTGGTGCCGAGCCGCGCCGCCGACAATCTGTTCTGGCTCGGGCGTTATCTGGAACGCGCCGAAGCGACGCTGCGGCTGATCCGCGCGCTCGGCACCTCGACCCGGAATCCTGCCAAGGGCGCGGGTGGCAGTTCTAGCGCGCTCGCCACGGTCGATCGCATCCAGCGCATTCTCGTCACCTGGGGCGCGACTTCGCAATCGACACGGTCGAATCCGGCGAAGGTCGTCGCCGAAGCCTTGCAAGGCGAGGAAAAATTCGGCTCGGCACTGTCGCTGGTCAAATCCGCCCAGCGCACCGCGACGTCCCTGCGCGAGCGGCTCTCGCCCGATGCCTGGCAGATCATCACCGAGATGGTCGAGCGCCTCGCGCTGCAGGTCGACGACGACGACAGCGTGGTCAGCGCTGCCGAACTGACGCTGCAGGAACTGGCGAGCCTTGCAGGCCTGGCGCAGGAGAACATGAACCGCGCCGCCGGCTGGCGCTTCTTCGACATGGGCCGCCGGGTCGAGCGTGCTATCAACACCGCGCGGTTCGCGCGGCAGTTCGCCTATGACGACGCCGGTGACGAAGACCTCGACGTGCTGCTGACGCTGGTGGATTGCCAGATCACCTACCGCTCGCGTTATCTGGTCGGACCGGCGCTGGCGCCGGTGCGGGATCTTGCCGTGCTCGATCCCTATAACCCGCGTTCGGTCGCGTTCCAGGTCGGGGTGCTGAACCAGCACATCGCCGAATTGCCGAGCCTGAAGGAGCACGGGCTGATCGAGCGGCCGCAGCGGCTCGCGGTCGCGCTGCAGGCGATGCTGACGACGTCGGAGGCCGGCGCGCTCGACGTGAAGACGCTGTTCGCGCTGGAGCAGGATTTGCTGAATCTCGCCGATGCCATCGGGCTGCATTATTTCCCGCACGGCCCCAATGCGAGCCGGCCGGAGAAGCTGACGGGCCTCGCGTGATCTACGACATCCGTCATGTCACGACCTATTCCTATGAGAGCACGGTAAGCTTTGCGCGATGCTCGCTGCGGCTGGAGCCGCGCACTGGCGACGGTCAGCAACTGGTTTCCCATTCGGTCGACATCCGGCCGCGGCCGTCGGAACGCAACGTGCGACGGGATTTCTTCGGCACGCATACCGAGAGCATCCTGATCGAAACCGCGCATCGCAATCTCAGGATCGATTCCCGTTCGCGGGTTTCGGTGTCGCGCATTGCGCCCGGCCGCGACGCGCCGAGCCCGTCCTGGGAAGACATCCGTGACGTGGCGTTCGAGGCCACCAGCCTCGGCCCGGACTCGCCGGTCGGATATGTCTTCGCCAGTTCGCTGGTGCCGGTACAGGCGCCGGTCACCGCCTATGCCGCGGCGAGCTTTGCACAAGGTACCGGCATCGTTACGGGTGCCGCGGATTTGATGCGGCGGATCCGCAACGATTTCAAATACGACCCGAAGGCGACCGTGATCTCGACGCCGCTCAGGGAAGTGTTCGAGAAGCGCCACGGCGTCTGCCAGGATTTTGCCCATGTGATGATCGCGGGCCTGCGCGGGCTCGGATTGCCGGCGGCCTATGTCAGCGGCTATCTGCGCACCACCCCGCCCGCGGGCCAGCCGCGGCTGCAGGGCGCCGACGCCACCCATGCCTGGGTCTCGGTGTGGTGCGGCGAAGCAATCGGCTGGATCGGATTCGATCCGACCAACGATCTCCTGGTCGAGAACGACCACATCATCCTGGCGGTGGGACGCGACTTTTCCGACGTCTCGCCGGTCGACGGCATCATCGCCGGCTCGCGCAAGCAGAAGCTCGGCGTTGCCGTGGACGTGCTGCTGGTGGAGTGAGGGTTGCGGGCCGATACGGCGGGCTGACGTCGTTCGCGGTGACGGCCTCCGCGGTGCGCCGCGGGCGCGCAAAACAAAATATCGAAAACAACCCCATGCAAAGTAGAAAAACGGCGTCGGCTCGGGGGGGCGTGCGCCAATATTGCGACAC
>JAQSDT010000122.1 GCA_029946075.1 bacterium
TTATTCGCGGGCCGATGGGAATCCCTTCGATTCACAAAAAGTGGAAAACGCTCTAAAGACAATACCAGCCTGTCGTCCCTGCGTACGCAGGGACCCATACACCGCGGCTTATCGGTGAGACGATGGAGCTAGTTGCCTTCTTACCAATCGATGTCCGTGGCTATGGGTTCCTGCGTTCGCGGGAACGACAGCAGAGTTCACCCCCTCTTGGCGCGGTCCTTTTCGTTCTGCGCCTTGATCGAGTCGCGCGCGTTGTTCCAGTCGGTATCGGACCAGTCGCGCAGCTGATAGAAATTGCCGCCCATCGCGAGCGCCTGCGCGCCGTCCATCGCGATGGTCTCGCCGGTGATCCAGTCGCAGCCGCCGGAGATCAGGAACACGGCAAGGTTCTGCAACTCCTCCATGGTGCCGACCCGGCCCATCGGGTTCATCGCCTTGGTGCGCGCACCGGCCTCGTCACCGGGCTTGATGCGCTTGCTCATGCCTTCGGTCGGGATTTCGCCCGGCGCGATGGTGTTGAGGCGGATGCCGTGCTTGCCCCATTCGACCGCGAGCGACATCGTCATGGCGTGGATCGCCGATTTGCTCATCGCCGACGGCACCACATAGGGCGAGCCGTTGCGTACCCAGGTCACCGTGATCGAGACCACGTTGCCGCGCTGCTTGGCCGCGATCCAGCGCCGGCCGACCGCATGCGTGACGTAGAACGTGCCATGCATGACGATGTTGGCGACGGCATCGAAGCCGCGCGGCGAGAGTTCTTCGGAACGCGAGATGAAGTTGCCGGCGGCATTGTTGATGAGATCGGTGAGCGGGCCGCTGGTTGTCCAGATCGCCTCGATCATCTCGTCGACCGCCATCGAATTGCGGATATCGACCCCGTGGCTGACCACACGCCCGCCGTGCAAGTCCATCAGTTCGGTTGCAGTCTCATCGCAGACGCTCTTGCGGCGGCCGCAGATATGGACCTCGGCGCCAAGCTGAAGAAAACGCTCGGCCATGGCCTTGCCGAGGCCGGTACCGCCTCCGGTCACGAGAATGCGCCGCCCGGCGAGAAGCTGATCGTTGAACATCGTTTCCACCCACGGAATTGTCTGTTAATTGGTCGATTGACTAAATCCGGACAATTCCGTTCTGTAAAGCCGCAACTAACAATAACAGCGGAGGAGATTTCTCATGGAGCAGCGCGTCACAATCTCGATTTCGGACGGCGTCGCCGATGTCCGGCTGGTGCGGGCCGATAAGATGAACGCGCTCGATGCCGCGATGTTTGACGCGCTGGTGGCCGCCACCGGGCGGCTGGCCAACGAAAAGGGCGTTCGAGCGGTAGTATTGTCCGGCGAGGGCCGGGCGTTCTGCGCCGGCCTCGACATGGGCCGTTTCGCGGCGATGAAGGAGAATGGCGGCAACGGTGTCATCGGCGGCGCGAAGCGCGATTTGTTGATCCGCACCCACGGCCAGGCGAATTTCCCGCAGCAGGCGGTCTGGGGCTGGCGGCAATTGCCGGTGCCGGTGATCGCGGCGATCCAGGGTGTGGCGTTCGGCGGCGGTTTCCAGCTCGCGCTCGGCGCCGACATGCGCTTCCTCACCCCGGACGCGCGGATGTCGATCATGGAAATCAAATGGGGCCTGGTTCCGGATATGGCGGGCACGCCGATCCTCGCCAGCCTGGTCCGCGACGATATTTTGCGCGATCTGACCTACACCGGACGCATCTTCTCGGCGCAGGAAGCCATGAGCTACGGCCTCGCAACGCGGATCTGCGACGATCCGCGCGCCGCGGCGCTCGAGGTTGCCCGCGAGATTGCCGGCAAGAGCCCGGATGCGATCCGCGCCGCCAAGCGCATGCTCAACAATTTGTCCGTCGATCCCGGCCCGGCGCTGCTGGCGGAGTCCGTCGAACAGCAGAAATTGCTGGGCAGTCCGAACCAGACCGAAGCCGTGCGGGCAAATATGGAAAAGCGCGCACCGAAGTTTGCGGAGGCGGGCTAGGTCTCGCCGTCATTCCGGGATGGTCCGAAGGACCAGACCCGGAATCTCGAGATTCCGGGCTCGATGCTGCGCATCGCCCCGGAATGACAGATACCCGGCAGCAGATCGGAAGCGACAATGTCTTCATCACCCTTCCTCGGCATCATCAGCGGTCAGCGCCGTCGCGGCCATGACGAGGTCACCGAGCGCGCCGAACGGATCGCCAGCGGGTTGCAGCAGCTCGGCGTCAAGCAGGGTGACAGCGTCGCCATGCTGATGCGCAATGACATCGCCTTCATCGAGGCGGCCTATGCCGCGATGCGGCTCGGCGCCTATGGAGTGCCGGTCAACTGGCACTTCAAGCCGGAAGAGATCAACTACGTGCTGAAGGATTCCGGCACCTCGGTGCTGATCGCGCATGCCGACATGCTGCATCAGTTGCGGGATGCGATCCCGTCTGATGTCACCGCGCTCAGCGTGCCGACGCCGCCGGAAATTCTCTCCAACTACAAGATCGATCCGGAACATCTCGCGACACCCGATTTCGCGATCAACTTCGAATCCTGGCTCAAGGAATTCCCGCGCTATGACGGGCCGGCGGTGCCGCAGCCGCAGAACATGATCTACACCTCGGGCACGACCGGGCACCCCAAGGGCGTGCGCCGGTCCGCGCCGACGCGGGATCAGACCGCCAATGCCGAGCGTATGCGCGCGATGATCTACGGCCTGAAGCCTGGTGCCCGCGCGCTGCTGCCGGGGCCGCTGTATCACTCCGCGCCGAACTCGTTCGGTCTGCGCGCCGGTCGTCTCGGCGGGGCGCTGGTGATCCTGCCGCGCTTCGAGCCCGAGGAATTCCTCAAGATCGTCGCGACCGAGAAGATCGATACCATCTTCATGGTGCCGACCATGTTCATCCGGCTGATGAAGCTGCCCGAGGAGATCCGCAGGAAGTACGACATGTCCTCGCTGCGGCATGTCATTCATGCCGCCGCGCCGTGTCCTGCCGACGTCAAGCGCGCGATGATCGAATGGTGGGGCCCGGTGATCTATGAATTCTACGGCTCGACCGAGTCGGGCGCGGTGACCTTTGCGACTTCCGAAGACGCGCTGATGAAACCCGGCACCGTCGGCAAGATCGCGCCCGGCGCGGAACTGCGATTCATCGGGGATGACGGCAAGGAGCTGCCGCAGGGCGAGATCGGCGAGATTTATTCGCGGATCGCAGGCAATCCGGATTTCAGTTATCACAACAAGCCGGAGAAGCGCGCCGAGATCGATCGCCAGGGATTCATTACCTCGGGCGACGTCGGCTATATCGATGCGGACGGCTACGTCTTCATCTGCGACCGCAAGCGCGACATGGTGATTTCCGGCGGCGTCAACATCTACCCGGCCGAGATCGAGGCCGCGCTGCACGCGATCCCCGGTGTGCACGATTGTGCGGTGTTCGGCATTCCCGACACCGAGTTCGGCGAGGCGCTGATGGCGGTGGTGGAGCCGCAGCCTGGCGTGACGCTCGATATCCCCTCGGTGCGTGCGCAGCTCAAGGTCTCGCTGGCCGACTACAAGGTGCCCAAGCACATCGAAATCCAGTCGGGCCTGCCGCGTGAGGATTCCGGAAAAATCTTCAAGCGGCGTCTGCGCGATCCCTATTGGGAGCGGGCGGGGCGGAGGATTTAGCGGCGGATATCCGGGATGGGGCGGATTTTGCGCCGGTCCATCTTTATCTTGCACTGCGGCAAAAAACTTGCACACTCCTGACCTTGCCGGGCAAGCCCTCTGGAGTAGCCAGCCATGTCGCCCCAGACCATGCCTTCCGATCCCGAAGTCCGGACCAACCGCGTCGAAGACGCGGAGGATGCTCGGCTGCGGAACGACATCAGGCTGCTCGGGCGCATCCTCGGCGACACCGTCCGCGATCAGGAAGGCGCCGACGTGTTCGACCTGGTCGAACGCATCCGCCAGACCTCGATCCGCTTCCACCGCGACGACGACAAGCCGGCGCGGCGCGAACTGGAACTGATCCTGGACAGCATGTCGATCAGCCAGACCGTGCGGATCGTTCGCGCCTTCAGCTATTTCTCGCATCTGGCCAACATTGCCGAGGATCAGAACAATATCCGGCAGATGCGTGCGCGCACCGGGCCCGGTGGGGCGCCGCGGACGAGCATGCTGGCGCAGACCCTGGCCCACGCGCGGGCGGCCGGAATCAGCGCGGCCGATCTGCGCAAATTCTTCGAAAGCGCGCAGGTCAGCCCGGTTCTGACAGCGCATCCGACCGAAGTCCGCCGCAAGAGCACGATCGACCGCGAGATGGAGATCGCGGCGCTGCTCGACCGCAGCGAGCGCGTGCAACTGACGCCGGAGGAGGCTGAGATCAGCGACGAGCAGCTTCGCCGTGCCGTGCTGACGTTGTGGAAGACCAACCTGTTGCGCCGGACCAAGCTCACCGTGCTCGACGAGGTCGCCAACGGCCTCTCGTTCTACGACTACACGTTCCTGCGCGAGGTGCCGCGGCTGCATTGCGCGCTGGAAGACCGGCTGAACGAGGGTGACAGTTCCCGCGGCGAGCTTGCTTCCTTCCTCAAGATGGGAAGCTGGATCGGCGGCGACCGCGACGGCAACCCGTTCGTGACCGCCGACGTCGTGCGCGGGACGTTGCGACTGCAGTCGAGCCGTGTGCTGCGCTTCTATCTGGAAGAACTGCATCTGCTCGGCGCCGAACTGTCGATGGCGGCGCACCTGGCCGACGTCTCCAAGGATTTGCGTCAGTTGGCGGAGCGCTCGCCCGACAAATCGCCGCATCGCAGCGGTGAACCCTATCGGCTCGCGGTGTCCGGCATCTTTGCGCGGCTGACCGCGACCGCGGCGAAGCTGGACGTCGAAACCACGCGGCCGGCGGTCGGTGAAGCCGCGCCCTACGCCGACGTGGCGGAATTCAAGGCCGACCTCGACATCCTCTATCGCTCGCTGATCTCGAACAATTCCGGGGTGATCGCGCGCGGCCGGTTGCGCCTGCTGCGGCGCGCGGTGGATTGCTTCGGCTTCCACCTTGCGAGTCTCGACATCCGGCAAAATTCCGCGGTGCACGAGCGAACCGTCGCGGAACTGATCGATGCGACGATGCCGGGCATGTCGTATCTGGCGCTGAGCGAGGAGGCGCGGGTCGCCTTGCTGGTCAAGGAGCTCGGCAACGCGCGTCCGTTGACGTCGTCCTTTGTGAAGTATAGCGAGGAAACCATCGGCGAGCTCGCGCTGTTCCATGCGGCGGCCGAGGCGCATGCCCGCTATGGGTCAGCCGCGATTCCCCAATGCATCATCTCGATGTGCAAGGGCATGTCCGACATGCTGGAGGTGGCGCTGCTGCTGAAGGAAGCCGGCCTCGTTCATCCCTCCGGCCGCTGTGCGATCAACATCGTGCCGCTGTTCGAGACGATCGAGGATCTGCAGGCTTCCAGCGGCATCATGGACCGCATGCTGTCGTTGCACGACTACCGCAAGCTGGTCGACAGCCGCGGATCGGTTCAGGAAGTGATGCTGGGTTACTCCGACAGCAACAAGGACGGCGGCTTCGTCACCTCGGGCTGGGAACTCTACAAGGCCGAAATCGATCTCATCAAGGTGTTCGAGCGGCACCACATCCGCCTGCGGCTGTTCCACGGCCGCGGCGGCTCGGTCGGCCGTGGCGGCGGGCCGAGCTACGACGCGATCATCGCGCAGCCGGGCGGGGCGGTGAACGGCCAGATCCTCTCCAGCAAATATTCCAACGCCGAAGTCGGCCGCAACAATCTGGAGATTCTCACGGCGGCAACGCTGGAGGCGAGCCTGCTGCAGCCGAAGCAGAGCGCGCCGCGCGCCGAATACCTCAAGGCGATGGAAGAATTGTCGGCGCTGGCGTTCAGGGCTTATCGCGGGCTGGTCTACGAGACCGAGGGCTTTGCCGACTATTTCTGGGGCTCCACCGTTATCAACGAGATCGCCACGCTCAACATCGGCAGCCGACCGGCCTCGCGCAAGAAAACCCGCGAGATCGAGGATCTCCGTGCCATCCCCTGGGTGTTCAGCTGGGCGCAATGCCGCCTGATGCTGCCGGGCTGGTACGGCTTTGCCAGTGCGGTGGAGACCTGGGTGGCCGAACACCCGGAGCAGGGCATGCCGTTTCTGCAGGAACTCTATCGGGAGTGGCCGTTCTTCCGGATGCTGCTGTCGAACATGGACATGGTGCTCGCCAAGAGTTCGATCGCGATCGCCTCACGCTATGCCGAACTGGTGCCCGACGTCGCCTTGCGCGAGAAGATTTTCGGGCGCATCCGCGAGGAATGGCACGGCTGTATCGATCTGCTGATGAAGATCATGCAGCAGGAGCGGCTGCTGCAGAGCAACCCGCTGCTGGAGCGCTCGATCCGCAACCGCTTCCCTTATCTCGATCCGCTCAACCATGTGCAGGTCGAATTGCTGAAGGAGCACCGCGCGCAGAATCCCGATGAGCAGGTGCTGCGCGGGATTCAGATCACGATCAATGGTGTGTCAGCGGGCTTGCGGAATAGCGGGTAGTTCCGTCATTGCGAGCGAAGCGAAGCAATCAATACCTCCGCGTGGAGAGTATGGATTGCTTCGTCGCTTCGCTCCTCGCAATGACGGCTGAGGATCTCAGATAGGATCCCAGGTAAAGATATCCGCCGAGCGGTCGAGCTTGGAGAACGACTCCTTGAGTGCTGGCATGCCGTGTTCGGCGACGGTCTGCGGCGTCCAGCCTTCGCTGCGATGAACCGAGCGGATCGGGCGATTCTGGCTGAACAGGAAAATCTCGTTCATGCGCACGCCAAAGATTTGACCGGTGACGTCCTTGGCGGCGTCGCTGAGCAGGTGGGCGCAGACCGGCGCGATCTTCTCCGGACCCATCTGCTTGATCTTCTCGACCCGGGCCTTCTGGGCCTCGGTCTCGGTCGGGATGGT
>JAQSDT010000123.1 GCA_029946075.1 bacterium
GAGGCGGTTGCCGGCGGGATCGTTGAACGAGATCAGGCTGCGGACACGCCGCGCATCGGCCAGCGTCTGCGGCTCGGCGGTGACGCGAACGCCGGCGGCTTCCAGCCGGGCGGCCAGCGCGTCGAGCGCGGCAGCGTCGGCGACTTCCCAGCCGAAGAACCGCGTGCCTTCACCCATCGCGCGGTCGATGACGATGCGCTGCTTGCGGTCGTCCATCCGGAACGCCAGCAGCGAATTGGCGCGCTCGACCGCCTGCATCCCGAGCATCCCGGCCCCGAACTGCCGCCAGTCCTCAAGGGCATCCGATCCGAACCCGGCATATCCCAGACCCAGCAATCCCATCGCCCGCCTCCGTCCCTTGTCCGTCTCTTGCAATCTTGTGCGCCAATGCCCGTTGCCTGGGCCAAATCTAGCGCAGATTTGGCATTCCCGGACACCGAAAGATCGGCCTAGGGCAGGAGGCCATCCCTTGACATCGTCCCTCGCGGATGGTGATTAGCTCCCCATGAGCACCGTCTGCAGCCCGTCCCGAAATTGGTGGCGCACCTCTTAAAAGAGGTGGCCGGTGCGATTTCATTTTCAAGAATCGTCGAAGGTCGCCATCGCAGTGCGACGGTCTTCCTTCGTTTGTCCTGTGTGGCGCCCCCTCCCGAAGTTTCGTAAGAGGATCACATGAACAGGACAGCCTTCTCCCTGCCGGAACACAGCGAATACCGCACCAGCGGCGGCCTTGCGATTTCGCGTCACGTCGAGCAGTTCACCGGCGATGCCAAGCGGCTCGACGCGCTGATCGACCTGCTCGATCGCCGTGCCGGCGTGGTGTTGTCCTCCGGCACCACGGTGCCGGGCCGCTATGAAAGCTTCGACCTCGGCTTTGCCGATCCGCCGCTGGTGCTGGAAACCGCAGGCTCGGATTTCTCGCTGAAGGCGCTGAACGCGCGCGGCGAGGTGCTGATCGCCTTCCTCGGCGACGTCCTGCGCGAGCCTTGCGTGGTGATTTCGGAGCGCAGCTCGGCCAAGCTCGCCGGCCACATCATCCGCGGCGCCGCGCCGGTCGAGGAAGACCAGCGCACCCGCCGCGCCAGCGTGATGTCGCTGGTGCGCGATATGATCGCCGCGCTGTCGGCCAATGACGATCCGCTGCTCGGTCTGTTCGGCGCATTCGCCTACGACCTCGTGTTCCAGATCGAGGACCTCGTGCAGAAGCGCAAGCGCGAGGCGGACCAGCGCGACATCGTGCTCTACGTGCCGGATCGGCTGATGGCCTATGACCGCGCCACCGGGCGCGGCGTCGAGCTGAGCTATGATTTTGCCTGGAACGGCAAATCCACCAAGGGCCTTCCGCGCGATACCGCCGAGAGCGTGTACGCGAAGACGCCGCGGCAGGGCTTTGCCGATCATGCGCCGGGCGAATATCAGGCGACCGTCGAGGTCGCGCGCGCCGCATTCGCGCGCGGCGATCTGTTCGAAGCAGTGCCGGGGCAGCTCTTCGCCGAGCCCTGCGAGCGTTCGCCCGCGGAAGTGTTCCAGCGGCTCTGCCGCATCAACCCTTCGCCCTATGGCGCACTGATGAATCTCGGGCAGGGCGAGTTTCTGGTATCGGCCTCGCCGGAAATGTTCGTGCGCTCCGACGGACGCCGGGTCGAGACCTGCCCGATCTCGGGCACGATCGCGCGCGGCGTCGACGCGATCGGCGATGCCGAACAGATCCGGCAATTGCTGAATTCGGAAAAAGACGAATTCGAACTCAACATGTGCACCGACGTCGATCGCAACGACAAGGCGCGCGTCTGTGTGCCCGGCACCATCAAGGTGCTGGCGCGGCGGCAGATCGAGACCTATTCGAAACTGTTTCATACCGTCGATCACGTCGAAGGCATGCTGCGGCCGGGCTTCGACTCGCTCGATGCGTTCCTCACCCACGCCTGGGCGGTGACGGTGACGGGTGCGCCAAAATTGTGGGCGATGCAGTTCGTCGAGGACAATGAACGCTCGTCGCGGCGCTGGTATGCCGGCGCGATCGGCGCGGTGAATTTCGACGGCAGCATCAATACCGGCCTCACCATCCGCACCATCCGCATGAAGGACGGTCTTGCCGAAGTGCGCGTCGGCGCCACCTGTCTGTTCGACTCGGATCCGGCCGCCGAAGACCGCGAATGCCAGGTCAAGGCGGCGGCATTGTTCCAGGCGCTGCGCGGCGACGCGCCGAGGCCGCTGTCGGCGTTTGCACCGGATGCCACCGGCTCGGGCCGCAAGGTGCTGCTGATCGATCACGACGACAGTTTCGTGCACATGCTGGCGGATTATTTCCGCCAGGTCGGCGCCAGCGTCACGGTGGTGCGGCACATCCATGCGCAGGAGATGCTGAAGAAGAACTGGGATTTGCTGGTGCTGTCGCCGGGTCCGGGACGACCGGAGGATTTCGGCATCTCGAAGACTATTCGTACCGCGCTCGACAAGAAGCTGCCGATCTTTGGTGTTTGTTTGGGCGTGCAGGCGATCGGCGAATATTTCGGCGGCCAGCTCGGCCAGCTCACCCAGCCCGCGCACGGCAGGCCGTCGCGGATTCAGGTGCGGGGCGGGCGGCTGATGCACAATCTGCCCGACGAGATCGTGATCGGCCGCTACCATTCGCTCTATGTCGAGCGCGACAGCGTGCCGGATGTGTTGCAGGTCACCGCGACCACCGAGGACGGCGTCGCGATGGCGATCGAACACAAGACGCTGCCGGTGGGCGGCGTGCAGTTTCACCCGGAATCGCTGATGTCGCTCGGCGGCGAGGTCGGCCTGCGGATCGTCGAGAACGCGTTTCGTTTGAATGCTGGAGCAAACTAGCTGTCCCGTCATTGCGAGGAGCGAAGCGACGAAGCAATCCATCGCTCAACGCGCGGCGATATGGATTGCTTCGCTTCGCTCGCAATGACGGTGGAACATGGAAAGAGACACCGATGACATTCGACTACGATCTGAAAGCCGCCGTCCGCACCATTCCGGATTATCCGAAGAAGGGCATCCTGTTTCGCGACATCACGACGCTATTGGCCGACGCCCGCGCGTTCCGCCGCGCCGTCGACGAACTGGTGCAGCCCTGGGCGGGACTGAAGATCGACAAGGTCGCCGGCATCGAGGCGCGCGGCTTCATCCTCGGCGGCGCGGTGGCGCATCAGGTTTCCGCGGGCTTCGTGCCGATCCGCAAGAAGGGCAAGCTGCCGCACACGACGGTAAGAATCGCCTATTCGCTGGAATACGGCCTCGATGAAATGGAGATGCATGTCGATGCCATCCAGCCGGGCGAGCGCGTCGTGCTGGTCGACGACCTCATCGCCACCGGCGGCACCGCGGAAGGCGCGGTCAAGCTGCTGCGCCAGATCGGCGCCAACGTCGTTGCCGCCTGCTTCATCATCGATCTGCCCGACCTCGGCGGCGCCGCCAAGCTGCGCGCGATGGACGTCCCGGTGCGCACGCTGATGGCGTTCGACGGGCACTGAGATTGCCGCGCGAACTCTCTCCACGTCGTCCCGGCTTGGTGCGCAATTGCGCACGGGGCCGGGACCCATAGCCACCGTCGATCGTTGCTAAGGCAGATCGTCAGCCACCTCGCTCTCACCGCACGAACAACGCGGTATGGATCCCGGCGTGCACCGGGATGACGGTGGGAACTATACTGCCTCCGCCCCAAGCTCCGTGCGCCAGTGCTGCATCCGCTCCTTGAGCAGCGCCGCGCGGATATAGGCGGTCTCCTCATCTTCCAGCCGCTCGCATTCCTCCAGCGTCAGGCTGTCCGGGCCGTGGTCCTTCCACGCCGCCTGCAGGCTGCGGCAGGTATGGCTGCCCTGGCGCAGCGAGAACCAGATGCGGTTCTGGATGGTTTCGAGGTTGGGGGCCTGTCCGACCCACGCCTGGCCTGTGGCCGCACAGCGGATCACGAAAATCCCGGCAATGGTCTTCCGCTCCTTATAGGCGGCAATGGCTGCCTTTCGGTCCGATGTCATGGCAAGCCTCGCGCTGGCGGTGGTCAGGTCAGGGCGAGGCGATAGCAGAGGTCTTCGCGGGCGTCAATATTACCCGGGTAATATTGTGCGCTACGACCGCTGCAGCAGCAGGCTGAGCTCGACCTCGCGAAAGCTGGTGTAATTCCGCCGGATCCACTGGTGCAGTTCGGTCGAGGAATCCCGCTCGTTGCGCAAATAGCCGGTGAAGGAGAAGTTCAGCCGGTCGACATAGGTCTTCAGGAAGGTCGGCAGCGCCGAGATCCGCAAGACCCGTCCCTGCGCCATCGCGGCCGGCAGCTCGCCGCGCACCACGTGCTCGTTGTCGATGACGATCAGCGCCTTCGGCGGGATCTGGTCCTGCAGCATCGGAAACGCGCGCGCGGAGACGCGGTCGGTATCGGCCACGAACAGGACCACCGGGGCGACGTTGCGCCGCGCGGCCTCCTTCAGGAAGCCGATCTCGGCGGACATCTTGAAGAACTCGTCGAAGGCGTGGAAGCCGAGGTCGATCACCTTGGCGGTGCCGTCGTCGACGATCAGGCGGTCCATCAGCTGCATCTTGCCGAAGGTGTCGATGACGTCGGCCGTCTCGGTCGTGTTCGGCAGGAAGTCGAGCAGCGACGGCTCTTTCAGGTTGATGTCGAACGAGGTCACTGCGCCGTTTTTCAGCAGCAGGAATTCGCTCAGGAGCCGCGCGAGCAGCGTCTTGCCGACCAGCGGCCGCGGCGAGCAGATGATGTAAACGGGCGTGAGGCTCATCACGCGCTATATCAGGCGAATTTTTCGTCCAATCCAGCCCTGTCGGGGCCGGTTCGCGACTATTTTTCGCCGCTGCGCACGGCCGGCTTGGTGGCCCCGACGAGGTCGGTCAGCTTGATGCGGTCGAACTCGCTCCAGACATTGGCGAGCCAGTGCCGGACATAGCCGCGCAGCACGAACGAATAGTTCGCGGCCTCGTCGTCCTTGCCCTTGTTGGCGACGAATTTGAGGAACGGCACCGACGAGACCTCGACCTGCTCATAGGCCATCTCGTTGAGCTTGGGGATCACGAGGTCGGTCGCGTCCTTGATGCGGTGGAAGTAGGAATTGTAGGTCGCCTGGTCCCACTGGAAGAACTGGGTATCGTTGATGAAGTTCTTCACCAGGAAATACTTGGCCCCCTGCATGAAACCCGCGGTCTCGGCGATTTCGTCGAGCGAGGCGATCGAGGGTCCCAGTATATGAAAAACCGCAAACGTGATCTGGCCCGACTTGGCTGCGTCGAGGAAGCCGATGTCGCGCAGCGAGGCCAGCGCCGGCGACAGCAGTCCGGCGCGGACGTCGATCACGGTCACGGACGGGCTGGCCGCGTTCAGCGTATCGAAGATCTTCATCTGGTCCGCGGTCGTCGTCATGTCGACGATCTCGGTGATGTCGGGGTGGAAGCGCTTGAGCGTGCCGCGCGGCGATTCGGTATCGAACGCCCGGGTCGGCACGTTGTTGGCACTGAAATAATCCAGCAGCGTCCGGGACACGGTCGTCTTGCCGACCCCGCCCTTGTCCGCGCCCACCACGATCACAACCGGCTTTGCCATGGAATTCCCTTAAACAGCGTCCCCGACCGCGGGAGCGATCGGCTGGTCCCCATACCCTGCTTTGGGCGCGAACATGGCAGAAACAAGGGAGAATTCAATTCCTTGCGTGGCCGCCCGCGTGATTCATACCGAATTCGTTAATCGGGCAGGCGGTCGCAGCCGTGGCTCAGGAGTGCCGGCCCCACGGGCCTTCCAGCGGGGCAGGGCGAGCGCCCGGCGCACTTCCGGAGGCCGCGCCGGCATCGCGCCAGGGGTCGCGGGGCACCGGCGGCGGCTGATCGGGGGCGGCGTCTTCCTGCTGGTCGTCCGATTCGTCTCCTGCCTCCTCCGGCAAGGCCAGCGGGCCGGGGTCGTGGCCGCCGGCGAACTGCACCAGCGCCTTGACGCGGTTGTCCACCGAGGGATGGGTCGCGAACAGATCGGCAAAGCCCTCGCGTGGGTTGTCGATGCACAGCTCCATCACGGCCGAGGTCGCGCCGGGGAGTTCGCCGCGATTCTCGATCTTGCGCAGCGCCGTGATCATGGCATCGGGATTTTTCGTGAGTTCGACCGAACCGGCGTCGGCCAGCAATTCGCGCGATCGCGACAGCGCCAGCTTCACCACCTGCGACAGCAGCCAGGCCAGCATGATCAGGGCCACGGCGATGACGATGGCAATAACCGCGCCACCGCCGGAACTCTTGCTGTCGCTGTCAGAAGAGGAAGATGACCGCGAAGAGGATGACGACCCGCCGCCGCTCGAATTCCACGACAGGTTGGTGAACATCCGGAAGAACAATTCGCCGAAGAACCCGACGACGCCGGCGATGATCACGGCCACCACCATCAGTTGCACGTCGCCGTTGCGGATATGCGTCAGCTCGTGACCGAGCACGGCCTCGATCTCCTGATCGTTCAACGCCCCGAGCAAACCTGTCGTCACCGTGATGGAATATTGCCGCCGGTTGAGGCCGCTCGCGAACGCGTTCAGCGCCGGGCTGTCCATCACCTTCAGCTTGGGCATCGGGATGCCGCGCGAGATACAGAGGTTTTCCAGGAGATTATACAGCCGCGGCTGCTGCTGCCGCGTCACGCTCTCGCCGCCGGTAACGGCGTCGATCATGTTCTGGTGAAAGAAGTAGGCGATCACGATCCAGACCGCCGCCGCGATCGTGGCGTAGGGAAGGGCCGTAACCAGATCGCGCGACGCGGCCCGCAGATAATAGTCGACCGGGGCGTCGCTGCGGAACACGACTTCGGCGACCAGCGCGCCGGCAAACACCAGCACGTAGATCAGCAGGAACAGCCCGCCGAGCAGCAGCATCGAACGAAATCTGTTCGATGCGATATGCGTGTAGAGCC
>JAQSDT010000124.1 GCA_029946075.1 bacterium
ACCGTCTCGGCGGCGACCGCCACATTGGGATCCCAGGAGCGCACCCCCATGATCGGCTCGACGATGCGGATGCTGGAGTCGAGCTGCTCCAGCTCCTTCGCTTCGTGGGTCGCGCCCAGGATGTTGGAGTCGGTCGAGTAGGCCTTCTCCGGCTTCATCTTGTAGGTGAAGCCGCGGGCGACGAGCCAGGCGCTCATCTCCGCCCGGCCGCCCAGCTCCTCGACGAAGGCGCGGTCGAGCCAGGGCTTGTAGATGCGAAGGTCCGGATTCCTCAAGAGGCCGTAGCGATAGAAGCGCTCGATGTCGTTGCCCTTGTAGGTCGAGCCGTCGCCCCAGATGTTGACGCCGTCTTCCTTCATCGCCGACACCAGCATCGTGCCGGTCACCGCGCGGCCGAGCGGCGTGGTGTTGAAATAGGTGATGCCGCCGGTCGAAACATGGAAGGCGCCGGACTGGATCGCGGCGATGCCTTCGTGCACCAGCTGCGTGCGGCAATCCACCAGCACGGCCTTCTCGGCGCCGAACTCCATCGCCTTGCGCGGGATCGCGTCGTAATCGGCTTCGTCCGGCTGGCCGAGATTGGCGGTGTAGGCAAAGGTGCGCGCGCCCTTCTGCTTCATCCACAGCAGCGCGGCTGAAGTGTCGAGGCCGCCAGAGAAGGCGATACCGACTTTTTCACCCTTGGGCAGGCTCTTCAGGATCGTACTCATCAAGCTTCCAATCAGTCGAAATGGCAGGCGTTACTGGCGGGTTGGGTGCGCGAATAACAAATTTCGCAGCGGTCGGCACGCGTTTAATGGGGGGTTAAGCGGCACGCCCGCGCAGGCGCTGCAGCAGCCGGTAGCCGGGCTGGCCCCAGCGCGCCAATGTTGCCTCGATCCGGGCGTCCGAGGTGCGGGTTTTGGGCCACCGGTACAGCAAGGCATAGGCCAGCCAGATCACGAAGAAGCTGACGAGGCCGGAGGCGGCGACATCCGTGAAGAAATGCCCGCCGAACGCCATCCGCAGCCCTGACGTGACGACCCCGAACAGGGTCGCAGCCACATAGGCCAGCGGCCGCCACTGCGGCGGCGTCAGCGCGGCGGGCGCATAGGTCCAGAACGCGGTCGCGCCCTCGCCGGAGAAGAACGAGCAGTTCTTCCCGCAGACCCCGCGCGGATCCCACCACGGCACGAATTGCCAGGGCCCGTTGAACTCGGTCACCATCACCGGCCGCGGCCGGCCCCAATGGCTCTTGAAGGTGAGATTGCTCAGCACCACCGCCGAGAGCAGCATCGTCACCACCAGAAACACCGCGGCGCGTCCGGGAACCAGCATCGGCCGATCCGGCCGCAGCAGCTTTCCGACGATGGCAATCAGCGCCGGCAGCACCAGCGCCCACGCAATCCACATCGCGCCATCGCGCGCGAATGCCGCAAGTCCGCTCTGCTTCAACGGAAACGACCCGCTCGGGGGATCGAAGAACAACGCCGCGAGTTTCAGATCGAGCTCGGGGAAAATCCCGAACAGCAATCCGAGCACGAGCGACAGCGCCAGGGCGATGTAAAGTCCGGTCCGGTTCATGGCGCGGGGTTTAGCCGAGGCAATGAGCGATGAAAAGCTTCACGGCGGCCCCGGACGGGACGGGATCGGCGGAGGCGGCCGCAACGGACGCGGCGGCTCGCGCCAGCCGCCGGCGGTGCGGCCGGCGATCAGCCAGTAGATCAGGCCGGCAACGATGCCCGCACCGGTCATGATTTCGAGATGACGGCGAATGATGCCGTCGAACTGCATGGTCTGCGGATCGAACGGGACGAGACCGAGATAGCAGGCCGCGCCGACCAGCGCGCCGCCGATCGCGTAAGCCAGAATGCTGCGGATATGGAATGCTTCGGTAATCAGCACCACGATCAGCGCCGGCAGCAGCGCGAAGCCGGACAGGAAGATGAAGCCGAAGCCGATCAGGATGTTGATGGTGCTCTGATCGATCGCGCTGGTTCCGAAATCGCTGAACTCGGGATACAGCACCGCGACGACCACGATCGTGCCGGCCACGAAGCAGGATGCGAGGAACGCGAACAGGATGAGAAAGAGACGGCCGATCAGCGCCATGGTTCACTCACCGTCATTGCGAGCGGAGCGAAGCAATCCATTTCGCCGCTTGCCGAAGGATGGATTGCTTCGTCGCTTCGCTCCTCGCAATGACGAATGGCATGCATCTCAATCCGTCATCGCCATCGCGCGCAGTGCGTCGCGCTCGCGCACGGACAGCTTTTCGGTTTCCGACTTCAGCTGGCCGCAGGCGGCGAGGATGTCGCGGCCGCGCGGCGTGCGCACCGGCGACGAATAGCCGGCGTTGAAGATATATTCGGAGAACTTCTCGATCTGGTCCCAGTCCGAGCATTCGTATTTTGAGCCCGGCCAGGGATTGAACGGAATCAGATTGATCTTGGCGTGAATGCCCTTGAGCAGCTTCACCAGCAGTTTTGCATCGTCGAGTGAATCATTGACGCCCTTGAGCATCACGTATTCGAAGGTGATGCGCCGCGCGTTCGACGAGCCGGGATAGTCGCGGCAGGCCTGCATCAGTTCGGCGATCGGATATTTGCGGTTGAGCGGCACCAGTTCGTTGCGCAGTTCGTCACGCACCGCATGCAGCGAGATCGCCAGCATGACGCCGATCTCGTCGCCGGTGCGCTGGATGTTGGGCACCACGCCCGAGGTCGACAGCGTGATGCGGCGGCGGGAAATGCCGATGCCTTCATTGTCCGACACGATCAGCAGCGCGTCGCGCACGGCGTCGAAATTGTACAGCGGCTCGCCCATGCCCATCATCACGACGTTGGTGACGAGGCGGCTGCCGGTCGGCGTCTCGCGATCGGCCCAGTCGTTGAGACGGTCGCGCGCCACCATGATCTGGCCGACGATCTCGCCTGCGGTGAGGTTGCGCACCAGCCGCTGCGTACCGGTGTGGCAGAACGAGCAGTTCAGCGTGCAGCCGACCTGCGAGGAAACGCACAGCGTGCCGCGATCGGTTTCGGGAATGTAGACGCACTCGACCTCATGCGCCATCTGGAACGCGTCGCCGCTCGGAAGCCGCAGCAGCCATTTGCGGGTGCCGTCGTTGGAAATCTGCTCCGCCACCACTTCGGGCCGGTCGACGGTAAAGTGCTGTTCGAGTTCGCTGCGCATATCCTTGGAGACGCTGGTCATCTCGTCAAAGGATCTGGCGCCGCGGAAGTACATCCAGTGCCAGAGCTGCTGCGTACGCATCTTGCGCTGCGCGGGCGCGATGCCGATCTCGCCGAGCCGGTCGGCGATCTCGGCGCGCGACAGGCCGATCAGCGACGGCTTGGCCGGCGGCACATAGGTTTCGAGCGGGATCTTCTCGAGCGGCGCCTGGGTGGAGGGAGCGGCGGTCATCGGTGTTTCTGTTCTTTGAGATTTTGTAGGGTGGGCAAAGCGAAGCGTGCCCACCTCTTCTGACTGTGCAAGAAATGGTGGGCACGGCGCTATGCGCCATTGCCCACCCTGCGAAGCCCTTCAAATAGGCCTTCCAGGCCTCGTAAACAACGCCAATTTAGGCCAAAACAGGCTTAACGTCGGCAATCCTGGGCCAGCCGGTCGAGCGCCTGGGACAGCCCTTTCAGCGAAAAGGTGTCCGTGGTCTCGGTGCCCTTGGCCGAAACGCCCTTGACGGTGACGTCGGCGGATTTGCGCAGCGCCTCGACCATCCGCTCTTCTTCTGCGGCGTTCTTGATCCAGAGCCCGTCGCCCTGGGTATACATCGCATAGGATGCGCCGCCGACTTCGAGCGAGGATTCCGAGCCCGGCTTGAGCGCGTAGCCGATCATGATCGAGACTTCGTTGAAGACTTTCTCCGCCGGGCGCGTCGAGATGAAAGCATAGGCCGGATCGCGCGGACGATTCGGCGGATTGGTCTTCGACGACGACGGCTTGGCGAGCGCGAAGCAAACCTTCTTGCCGTTCGGCGCCGCGGTGTAGGCGCCCCAGGTGCCGAACTGCCCGATCAGGGTCGGCTCTGCACCGCCGCCTGCGGCTGCGGCTGCGGCTGCGGCACCCTTCGGAGCCGGTGCTGGCGCGGGCTTTGCAGCTTCCTTGCCGGGTTTCGGCGCAGCAGCTTGCGCATGCGCGAGGGATGTCGCCCCGCACACAACCGTCACCATAACCAGACTCGTCACTATTCGCCGCACGGACAACGGTTCCCTCATCATTGTGACTGGAAGATGGCCCGCCGGCGCGTCGTCCCACCGGACAATGGATAGCCGGGAAATGCTTTTTTGGGAAGGCGATTACCGCACGCCTTCAGCTCTTCGCACGGCCTTCGCGCTGCTTCTGCCACTGCGCGTCGGTCCATTGCAGCAGGTCCTCGGCGCCCGAGGAACGCAGATGCGAACCGCCGTCCTGCACCACCATCTCGCCATTGATGAAGCCGGCCTGATCGGAAATCAGAAAACTGGCGAGGTTGGCGAGTTCAGAATGCTCGCCCGAACGGCCGAGCGGATTGCGATGCGCCCAGCCCTCGTCGCGTCCCTCCGGTCGGAGCTGACCGGAGGCGCCGGGGGTCGGAAACGCGCCGGGCGCGATCGCAACCGTGCGCACGCCCTTCGGCCCCCATTCGACGGCAAGGCTCCTGGTCATCGCCAGCACGGCGGATTTCGCCATCGCCGACGGCACCGTGAAGGCGCGGCCGGTGATGGTCGAGGTCGAGAGGATGCTCAGCACCACGCCCTTGTGGTTACCCTCGATCCAGCGCTTGCCGGCGGCGAGCGTGCAATACATCGCGCCGTGCAGCGTCGGCGCCAGGATCGCATCCGCCGCGCGGAACGACATCTGTTCGGTCTGCGCGATGAAGGTGGCGGCTGCGTTGTTGACCAGCACGTCGATCGGCGCCTCGCGCCAGACCTGGTCCATCATGGCGTCGACGGCGGCGCCGTCACGGATATCGCATCTGGCGACGGTGACCTTGCCGCCGGTTTCGGCACGCATCTGCGCGGCCGTGCCCTCCAGCAATTCGAGCCGCCGGCCGCAGATCACCAGTTCCGCGCCAAGCTCGAGGAAGCGACGCCCCATCGCAGCGCCCAATCCGGAGCCGCCGCCGGTGACCAATATGCGCTTTCCTGCCAGCAGGCCTTTTTCAAACATCGTTTGAATCCTCTTTGTTGTCGTCATTCCGGGAATCTGGAGATGGTTGGGCGCATAATCTCGGGATTCCGGGTTCGTGCAAACGCGTGCCCCGGAATGACGGCCGAGGCATGCATCGGAAGCGGATTGTCGCCCGGCGTCAAATCCGGCATGAAGCATTCAGCTATTTTTCCAGTCCGAACATCAGGTGCGTCCATGAAAGCCATTCTCTGCTCGCAATATTGCCAGCCCGACGATCTCGTTCTGGCCGACGTGCCCGATCCCGTGGCCGGCCCCGGCGAAGCGGTCATCGCGATCAAGGCTGCGGCGCTGAATTTCTTCGACATCCTGATGATCCAGGGCAAGTACCAGATCAAGCCGCCGTTTCCGTTTTCACCCGCCGCCGAAGTTGCCGGCGTGATCGAAAGCGTCGGCGCCGGGGTGAACGACCTCAAGGTCGGCGACCGCGTGGCGGCTTCCTGCGGGCACAATGGCGCGCGCGAAAAGATCGCGCTGCCGGCCAATTCGATCGTGAAGATTCCCGACAATCTCGACTACGACCGCGCCGCCGGCATTTTCATCATCTACGGCACCGCGCTGCACGCACTGGAAGATCGCGCCAGCCCGAAACCCGGCGAGACCCTCGCCGTGCTCGGCGCCGCCGGCGGCACCGGTCTGGCGGCCTGCGAACTCGGCAAGCTGATGGGGCTCAAGGTGATCGCCTGCGCCTCTTCGGATGAAAAGCTCGCATTCGCCAAGGCGCATGGCGCCGAGCTGACGCTGAACTACAGCAAGGAAGACCTGAAGGAAGGCCTGCGCAAGCTGACCGGCGGCAAGGGCGTCGACATCATCTTCGATCCGGTCGGCGGCGCCTATGCCGAAGCGTCGCTGCGTTCGATCGCCTGGGAAGGCCGCTTCCTGGTGATCGGTTTTGCGGCGGGCGACATCCCCAAGATGCCGCTCAATCTGGCGCTGCTGAAAGGCTGCGATATCCGCGGCGTGTTCTGGGGATCGTGGGCCCGGCAGAATCCGGAAAAGAACCGCGCCAATCTCCAGAAGCTCGTGCAGTGGACCGCGGAAGGCAAGATCTCCTCGCATGTCGACCGCACGTTCCCGCTGGCGCAAACCGCCGACGCCCTGAAAGTGCTCGCCGGCCGTCAGGCGATGGGCAAGGTGATCCTGCATCCCTGATGCCAACACCGGCGGCGGCAACTCCAGCGCCGCCGGATTTCTCTTCATCGCGCAGCAACGGAAAACCCGATCCGCGTTCACGCGGAACGGTGACGGCTGCGTGCATTTTACACGCGATGTTACCGCGCTGATTTGCCGGTAATGATCTGTGTTTTCATCGCGCTGGATTTCGCTTCTTCGCCTCAATCAAACCAAAATATCTCCCAATTCGCGCTGGCTGGCGTCGTTTTTTGAACCCATTCCGCATGCGAATTTGTTCCCCGGTAAACGGGCGCTCCTGAACGATACCAACAAGAACAATTGGAGGAGATGCCCGTCGTTGCGTTCAGTGTTTCGGGGAGCATCACCATGGTGGAGAACAAGAGACCGCTTCAGCCCAGAGATCCGTTCGACCGGTTCGACGACGCACGCGTCGGTTCTTCTTTGGACGATGCCGGGTTGCACGAGGCTCCGCAGCAAGCGCCTCGCTTTCAGTCGCACTATGTGTTGCAGCCCTTCGAGCCGGCCGACGCATTGCGTGACGATCATCCGCACGAGCCGGTGCCGCTGTTCCTCTCCAACTATGAGGACGAGACGCAGCTGC
>JAQSDT010000125.1 GCA_029946075.1 bacterium
GATGGTGTGGCCGATCAAGGGCTGGGGCGGATTGACCATTCGATGCTTCATGCCGGGGTCGATGACGTGATGCGTCGCTTGAAGCAATTGCTCTGCGTGCACTGGTTCGACGTCCAGCCGAACCAGACGCGCGACGAGCATCGGGGTGCCATCGTTTGCAACGAGCAGCGTGAGTTCCGCGTCACGTTTTCAGAGCGGACGTGCGCAAAGTGTGGCCTTGCTGAAGAAAGGCAGATCGGCGAGCCGGAATTTCTGGGCTGGAGCTGATCTCCTTCATGATCAAGCCCTATGCGACGATCATTGTCGGCGCACGCACGCAGTATGTCGTCAAGGTCAGCTGGGAAGATTACGACTTCCTGATGCAGTGGAAATGGACCTTCGCTGTGTCGCATCCGCGCCATGGCGGCCTCGTCTATGCGCGGCGATCGATCCGCCAAGGCGACCGCAACGTCACGGTCCTGATGCATCGGGTGATCATCACCGATCGCATGGGACTGCCACGGCCGTCCGACAAGCACTTCACCGACCATGACAATGGCGACAGCCTCGACAATCGCCGCGTGAACGATCGCGGTCGGCCGCAACTCGCTTGGCTGACGGCAAAAGAGAACATGGCCAAGCAGTACGGCATCCGCAACGTGCCTGCTGTGTCGGCGTATCGATCAGCTCTGAGCGATATCCCCTACTGAATCCGCGCCGGCCGGATGCCCGGTAATCCCGCTATCTCAAGAGGAGAGGCGAATGCGAACGCTTGAAGATTTCAAGATCAACTCGGCCAACGATACGCTAAAGGTGACCGTCACCGATGAGCCTGGCGCCGGCGGTGCGAACCACCTCTATATGATCGAGGGCTTTGACACATCAACAAACGCTTCCGACCCGTTCGTCGAGCGGCACGGCGCGCCGTCGAAGCACACCACCATCCTGTTCCAGAACGGCCCGATCAATGAGAAGGGCGTCAACGGCATCACGCATGAAGTGCTGCTGTCGATCGTGTGCGACCGGCTGCGCTCGTTTCAGGCGGGTCCGTTCGCCAGCCGCGAGAACGCGCTGGCGCTGACGAAGCTCGAAGAAGCGCAACACTGGCTACTCCATCGAACCCGCGCCCGCATGGCCCGCGGCGTCGAGGGTACGCACAAGGTCTGAAGGGAAACCGCCGCGCCTGAGCCGCGACGGCGGAAGATAGACGATCGATCCGGAACCTCGGTCGGCTCCCCTCTGGACCCGCTGGCATTCGCCGCCAGCGGGTCTATTTGTCAAGGGTCTTGATCTTCGCGATCTCCGGCTGGATTTTCGTCGCAGTGTGCCAAAGGTCGTAGTCGGTCTGCAGGCCAGCCCACAGTTCCGCGCCATTACCAAAGAACTTGCCGAGACGCAGTGCCATCTCGGTCGAAACCGGGGCCTCTTCGTTGATGATCCGGCCAAGCGTGACTTTGCTGGTTCCGATCAGCGGCGCGGCCTTCGCCGCGTTCAATCCTGATTCCCTCAGTGCGCTGTCGAGGATCCTGCCGGGATGCGTCGGCGAGCGCTGGCGGGGTCCAGCCTTGTATTCGGCCATCCTGGTCTCCGGCGCGAGGGAAGGGGCTTCCGCCCCCTCAGTGATACTGTTCGAAGTCGACACGGTCGGCATCCCCATTATCAAATTCGAAGGTGATCCGCCATGCGCCGGTCACCCAGATCGAATAACGCAGCGGCTTGAACTGCTTTAGCGGATGGGTGTTGAACCCGGGCAGATCGAGCGCCTGCAGGTTCGTCGCGCGGTTTAGAACGTCGAGACGTTCGGTGACTTTGGCCTGAAGCTTCGCGTCGATCCGGGCAGTGCGCCCTTTCTCGAAGAGTTCCTTGAGGCCTTTGTGCTTGAAGCTCTTGATCATGGAAAAGAGAGTAACGCAACACGTTACAATAGTAAAGTAGAACGTTACTTTTTCCGTGAATTATTTTCGGGCGGCATCCCCTATTCCCCGGTGCGCATCATTGACGTGCCAGTCGACGGCCGCCGTGCTGATCTCGGCCCCGCAAAAACATCGTGCCCGGCCGTCGGTTCGCTGGGTCGGTAACGGGAGCTTCTCTGCAGTCATGCGGTATTTCCAGGCGGTGAAGTCTCGCCAGCGCCTCCATATCTCGAAATGGGCGGCGGTCTTCTTCTGCAGGAGACGGTCCCAGGCGGATTGGAAACCATCCTTGGCCGCCTCAAAGGTGGGGGCCGAACCGTGGGTCTGTTCCCCTGGATCGCAGCCCGGGTAGAAGCCGCAAGACCATCCCCATTGGTCCACATCAACCGGAACGCCGGCACGCTTTCCAATGTGTCCGACGCGAACGTCCCCGTGATAGATGAACCAACCGCCGGACTGGTTCGGATCGCGATCGGGACGTCGGCGGAGTTCGGCCATGAGCCGATTGTAGGCCGGAACGTGGCATGAACAACTGATCCTGTTTCCGGGGCTGGCGAAACCGCTTTTGTTCGCCGTTTTTGCCGACTTTGCCGACTTCGAATATCTCTAAAAGGGCTGTATTTTCAGGGATTACATGGTGCCGGCTGAGGGGATTGAACCCCCGACCTTCGGTTTACAAAACCGCTGCTCTACCGCTGAGCTAAGCCGGCGACTGAAAGGGACTGGCCAACAGGCCATCCGTCGGCGGGTCGAATATCAGACTTGGTCCGGGAGGGCTAGCAGCCCGAACCGTGCCGCGCCGTGACAGCCGGGCACGAAAAAGGCGGCCCGAAGGCCGCCTTTCCCGCATCAATTCCGGCCACTTACTGGCAAAGGTGCATCAGCCCGTCTTCGCCCCGGAACCTTGTGCCGGGGATGCAGACAAAGCCGTTGCGGCGGGCGTATTCGTCGTCGCCTATGGTGGCGGCGCCAATGCCCACGGTAACGCCGAGCCTGGCCGGGCCGGGCGCATAGCCGTCATCATCTTCCCAGCGGTTGTAGCTGTCGCGCCAGCCGTTTCGGTAGGCGCGGTCCTGGTACGCCGGTTCGCCATAGACCTGACGCTGGTAGCTGCCGGTGTAGGGGTTGCCCGGTCCGCGGTTCTGGCAATTGGCGTTCGGATAGAACTGCGCGCAATAGCCGGGATTGGAAACGACTTCCTGCGCCATGGCCGGTGCGGCGAGGGAGGTTGCGATCACCGTGGCGGCGGCGAGCAGGGCTGTTCTGGTCATGAAATTCTCCGTGGCTGATGCGGAGGTAAGCGCCCGGGTGCGCGATCGTTCCGGCCGGTTGCAAGATCGGAGTCAAACCGCCGTGATGCGCGCCGCGCGCGACTTGCGATTTCGGTTGTGCGAATTCAGTGATGGTGTGAAGTTCCGCCGTCTTAACCTCTGAGGGACCACGGAATTTCATGCAGGCGCGTGACATCGAATACCGCAGCGACGAGGTCATGCGCGGCTATCTCGCATTTGACGAAACCGCCTCCGGCAAGCGGCCGGGCGTGCTGGTGTTTCACGAGGGGCTCGGCCTCAACGAGTTTGCGATGGAGCGGGCGCGCCGGCTCGCCGGTCTCGGTTATGTCGCGCTGGCCGCTGACATGTTCGGCAATCGGCGGCAGGGCGCCAATCTGCAGGAGATCGCAACCCTCGTCGGCGGGTTGCGCGCGACGCCGGAAAGGCTGCGCGCCCGGGCGCTTGCCGCGATGAATGCGCTCGCGGCGTTGCCGGAGGTCGATAGCGGCCGGATGGCCGCGATCGGGTTCTGTTTCGGCGGGTCGGTGGTGCTGGAACTGGCGCGGGCGGGCGCGGAGCTGAAGGCCGTGGTCAGTTTCCATGGCGTGCTCGGCACCAGGCTGCCGGCGCAGCCGGGGGCGGTGAAGGCGAGTGTGCTGGTCTGCACCGGGGTGGATGATCCGCTGGCGCTGCCCGAGCACGTCGCCGAGTTCGAGAACGAGATGAAGGCAGGCGCGGTCAGGGATTGGCAGGTGATCGCCTATGGCAACACGTTGCATGGTTTTACCAACCCGGCGGCGGATGGTTCGATGATGCGCACCGCGCTTTATAGCGCGCAGGCGGATCGGCGCTCGTGGGCGGCGATGAAGGGACTGTTCGGCGAAGTCTTGACCTGACAAGGGCTTCGATCTGGTATTTGATCCGGTCGTCAAAGCGGCAAGGGGACGTATGTTCGGAATTCTGGGGCTGGGGTTTTTGCTGGGCATGCAGCATGCGCTCGAGGCCGATCACATCGCCGCCGTGTCCAGCATCGCCGCGCGTCGCAGCCGGGTTGCCGATATCGTCAAGCACGGCCTGACCTGGGGCCTCGGCCATACGCTGACCCTGTTCGCCTTTGCCGGTGCCGCCATCCTGCTCGGCAGCGCGATTCCGGAAAGCGTGGCGCGGCCGCTCGAGACCGCGGTCGGGGTCATGCTGGTCGGGCTCGGCGCCCACGTGCTGTGGCGGATCTGGCGCGATCGGGTGCATTTCCATGGTCACGGCCATGGCGACGGCACCGTGCATTTTCACGCCCACAGCCATGCTGGCGACACCGCGCCGCATGTCCGCACCGCCCACGCCCATGAGCACGGCTTTCGCTGGCGCACGCTGCTGGTCGGGCTGATGCACGGCATGGCCGGCTCCGCCGCGCTTTTGGTGCTGACAGTGACGCAGGCCTCCAGCCCCGTCGTCGGGCTCGGCTATGTCGCGCTGTTCGGCGTCGGCTCGATGGTCGGGATGGGCGCGCTGTCGACCGTGATCGCGGTGCCGATCGCGGCCTCCGCCCGCTGGCTGACCTGGGCGAACCAGGGTTTGCAGGCGGCGGTCGGGCTGGTCACCATCGCGATCGGGCTCCACACCGTCGTCGAGACCGTATTAGCCTAACGGTCGCATTGCCTGATAGCTCGTCGGCTGCTGTAGTTGCTGGAACAACCAATCAGGGAGAACGGGATGAAACGCCGGGATTTTCTGGCCGCCAGCGGCGCCGCCGCGCTGGCCGCGATGACGGGCAATGCGTTCGCGCAGTCGGGCCCGCTGACCAAAATCATCTTTCCCTTTGCGGCCGGCGGTGGCGGCGACGCGCTGTGTCGTCTGCTGGCCCAGCACATGGGCCCCTTGCTCGACCGCAACATGATCGTCGAGAACCGCACCGGCGGCGACGGCCTGATCGCTATCAAGGCGGTGAAGGGCGCGGCCCCCGATGGCGCCACGATCCTCGTCACCACGGGGCCGACGATGTATCTGCTGCCGATGGTCGAGACCACGCCGAGCTTTGACACCGCGAAGGACTTTGTCCCGGTCTCGCAGCTCACGCGGTTCGAATTTTGTGTGTTCGCAGGGCCTGCCGTGCCGGCCGAGGTCAAGGATTTCAAGCAGCTCGTCACCTGGCTGAAGGCCAATCCGGACAAGGCCACCTTCGGCGTGCCCAGCAACGGCACGATTCCGCACTTCACGGGATCGCGGCTGGAGGAAGTGCTCGGCGTCAAGCTGACGCGCGTCGCCTATCGCGGCAGCGCGCCGATCATCAACGATTTGATCGGCGGCCATCTGCCGTTCGCGATCTCGACACTCACCGATGCCATCCCGCAGCACCGCGCCGGCACGATCCGCATTCTCGCCGTCAGCAGCGCCGAGCGTTCGCCGTTCTTGCCCGAGGCGCAGACGCTGAAGGAGAACGGCATCGATCTGGTGGCGGATGCCTGGTACGGTATGTGGCTGCCGGCCGGCGCGTCGCCGGATTTCGCGAAAAAGCTCAGCGAAGTGGCCGCGACCGCGCTGGCGAAACCCGAGGTGAAGGAAAAGCTGCTGGCGATCGGCCTGATCCCGGTCGGCTCGACGCCGCAGGGGCTGACGGACGTGCTCGCGGCGAACACCGCGTTCTGGCAGCCGATCGTGAAGGCGACGGGCTACAAGATCACGAATTGACGGCCTTGTTGACGGCCTTGGCCGTCGTTCCGGGGCGTGCGAAGCACGAAGCCGGAATCTCGAGATCATTTCCGTTGTTCAGCCGGGAAGGCCACGAAGAGTTACTCTCACAAGGATCGGGGCGAGGATGACGACAGATAGTTCGACGTCTGGGACGGCCAGGGTGAACGGCCCATTGTGGGGGTCGTCCGCGGGGGACTGGGCATCAATCCAGGAAGGCCAGTTCAAGGCCGGATACGAGGCGGTCCTTGCGCATTGCCGTGTCGGCCCTGAAACAGATTATCTCGACGCTGGCTGCGGCGCGGGCATGGCGGCGCAGATCGCGGCGTCCCTGGGCGCAAAGGTATCGGGTTTCGATGCCGCCGAGGCTCTGCTGGCCATTGCGCGAGATCGCGTGCCGGGTGGCGATTTCCACATTGCAGACCTCGAGAACGTGCCTTTTCGGAACGCGTCCTTCGACGTCGTTACCGGCTTCAATTCGTTCCAGTTCGCCGGCGATCCCGTACGCGCCCTTTCGGAAGCACGGCGTGTGGCCCGACCCGGCGGAAAGGTAGCGGTCATGACTTGGGGAGCGCCGGAAGGTATGGAGGCAGCAGCGATCGTCTCGGCGCTTAGACCGTTGTTGCCGCCGCCGCCACCTGGTTCGCCAGGGCCATTCGCCCTGTCCGAAGAAGCGAAGTTGCGTGCTTTTGCCGAGGCCGCCGGACTGAGAGCAGAAGACGTGATCGATGTGGAAAGCCCTTGGAACTATCCGGACGAAAACAGCGCCTTGCGCGGATTGGCCTCTTCGGGCGTCGCCGCGAGAGCCATGGCTCTGTCTGGCCCAGAGGCTGTGAATGCCGCGCATCGTGCGGCCCTGGCGCCGTTCCGACAGACCGACGGATCCTTCCGGATCCGCGCGACATGCCGGTTCCTGGTCGCGGGGGCTTGAAGGGCGGGCTCGTCGCCAACACCGGGTTCTGGCAGCCGATCGTGAAGGCGACGGGCTGCAAGATCACGAATTGACGGAGTGGCGAACCACACCC
>JAQSDT010000126.1 GCA_029946075.1 bacterium
GCCGCGACCGCTTCTGACGGTCCCAGGAACAGCACGCCGCGGGGCAGAAGCCCGTAGTGAAACATCGTAAACACACGCTTCTGCAGCTTGGCGCCGAAGTAGATCAGCAGGTTCCGGCAGGCAATGAGATCGAGCTTCGAGAACGGCGGATCCTTGACGAGGTCGTGAACCGAAAACAGGCACATCTCGCGGAGACCGCGGGCGACGCGGTAGTGATCGCCTTCCTTCGTGAAGTACCGTTCCAGCCGGCCTGGAGTGAGGCCGGCCACGGCGCTGGCGGAATAGAGCCCGGCGCGGGCGAATTCGATGGCCCGATCGTTGATGTCGGTGGCAAAAATCTGGACGGTGCGCGGGCGGTTGGCGTCCGCCAGGGCCTCCTTGAAGAGAATGGCCAGCGAGTACGCTTCTTCACCCGTCGCGCACCCGGCTACCCACACCCGGATGGTGGTGCCGGGGTCCCCTTTCGCCAGCAGCTTGCGGATGAATTTCGATTCCAGCGCCGCGAACGCCGCTGCGTCGCGAAAGAATTGTGTCACGCCGATCAGGACTTCACGAAACAGCAGTTCGGGCTCGGTCGGCCGCTTTCTCAGCTGGCCGATGTAGGCCGGGACGTTGTCGATCTGCAGGACCTGCATTCGCCGCTGAACGCGGCGCATGATGGTACTGGTCTTGTACTGGCTGAAATCCCGCCCCAGCCGGCTGCTCAGAATTGCGCAGATCGTGGTCAGGTGCGGCGCCACGTCATGATTCGCGCCCGTCGCCCGTTCGGCGCTGGTTGTGGCGCCCCGAAAGCGCAAATGCTTGATCAGCGCCGCCGGCATCTCCTGAGCCGGGAGAACGTGATCGACAAAGCCGCTCGATGCGGCGCTTTGCGGCATGCCGACCTTGGGTGAATGATCGAATTCCGCCTGCGCGAGCGTCAGGCCGCCAAGCGCCTTGATCGCCGTGACGCCGCGCGCGCCATCGCTGCCATAGCCGGAAAGGATGATTCCGACCGCCTTCTCGCGTTGATCCTCAGCCAGCGACACCAAGAAAGTGTCGACCGACGTGCGCCGATCGACCGCCGCCGCGGGCCGGGCGAGCTGGAGAACGCCGCCCTCGATCCTCAGGATGGCGTCGGGCGGGATAACGAAGATATGGTTGGCGGCGATGGCCGCGCCGTTTTCCGCGGTCGAGACCGCCATCGTGGTGGTGGTGTGGAGAATTTCGACAAGGGCGCTGGCGTAATCGGGATCGAGATGCTGGACCACGATGAACGCCATCCCGGTGTCGGTCGGCATGGCGGTGAAGAAGGCCCGGTAGGCTTCCAGGCCGCCCGCCGAGGCGCCTATGCCGACTACCAGGCTGATGGCCTGCGGTGCGCCCGCGCTCGGCTTTGCTTTGGCGGCAGCCGAGGGCCGGCGCGCCACTTTTCGTGGCTGCCGCTTTTTCTTCGGACTAGCTGCGGGCATTGCCCATGTTGGTCCAGAATACAGCACGCTGCCAGTTACTTTTTCCCGGGCGTCTGGCGATCCTGGTGCGCAATGCGGGCGATTTCCCGGGCGATTTCCTCGGGCGGTAGAATCAGATCGACGTAGCCGCTCGCGATCGCACTGTCGGGCATATCGGGCTGCCCCGCCGTCTCGGGCTTCTGCGCGATGGTGATGCCGCCCACTTCCTTGATGCCGCGCAGCGCCGCCGCGCCATCGCCATCGAAGCCCGAGACGATGACCGCGATGAGCTTGCCGTCCCAGTATTCGGTGAGCGAGCGCAGGAAAACCGTGATCACGTCGGGCCATCCGCGCGGTTTGGAGATCGGCTTCAGGCGGAATTCACCGTCGAGGACGTGCAGGTCGCGCTGGGCCGGAATGATATAGACATGGTTGGGCCGGATCAGCAGACCTTCCCTGATCAGGTCGACCGGCATCGCCGTGTGCGACGGCAGGATCTCATGGAGCCGGGTGGCGACATGTCTCACATGATTGACGATGACGACGGCCACACCCATGTCAGCCGGCAGATGCCGCAGCAGCCGGATGTAGGCGTCGAGACCGCCGGCCGAGCCGCCGACGCAAACGACCGGAAAGTCTCTTGCGACACGCGTGGCTATCACGGCCGGAGCGGTAGCATGGAAGGGCGGTTGCCGCTACCGCTTGCTGGGAGCGCGCCTCTGCGAGCGTAGTATCCTGCGCTCTGAGCCGACATTACCCAGATGGGCTGGGTTAGCGATAGCGGGGGCCGCAATGTCGTCGGCCGCCACCATGATATTTACAGCGGGCCAGCGCTGATATTTACATCGGGCCAGCGCTCATACGCTGACCCGCGCCGTTACGTGTGGCTTGACGATAATCGGGCAAGTCTCGAACGGACGAAATGCGCTTCTCGGTGGCGGAGCTATCGTACCGGGTCTCCGCTATACCCTCTGTTCGGAGTGGGTGTGCAGGAGGGAACTGATATCGGTCACAAGTTCAGCACCTGGGATTGCCGAAATGAGTCCCTGCTTCACTGCGTAACCACCGACGATTACCCGGGGACGAAGATGGTTGGGCAAATTGGCAATATGCTCAACGACATCAAGAACCCCCGCTGCCTGTTCGGCGAGAGCGACCGAAATCAAAACCATGCTGGGGTGGAATTTATGGATTTGCATCATCAAATCGTCAATCCCGATGGCTTCATCGAGGACCCGAGTCGAAATATCCTTCTCCTTTAGCCATAATGCCAGAATGCGGATTCCGAGGGTATGGCTATTGCCAGACACGTTGATCAGTAGGGCTTCGGCGCGCTCGGGCAGGGCTTTGTCCGCAGAGTTTTGATTTGCGACCTTTGTGGTAATCATGTCCGACGCTTTTTCGCAGAAGGCGGTGAAGCGGTGCTCTTCTGCGACGGTCATGGCGGCCTGTTTCCATTCTTCGCCGACCTGGTACAAAAGAGGAGCAAGAACACCAACGAGTATATCGACGGCCCTTATTTTCGTGTCATCTGACTTTTCGATTATCCGCTCGACCGCCTTCAAATCATTACGTCGTCCCGCCTCATAGAACTGATCCTGAAGGCCCTTCAGAACGAGTGCGTGGTCCAGGCCCGATTCGTCGTCTGCAAAAATCTTTTGTGAGCATGCCGGGCAGACGCCATGCGTGATCGCGAGATTCTCGTAGGGCGCTACCTCTCCAAGAAATTGCTGACAGTAGGAGCACCATCTCAGCACGATGCGCTCCCGACACGATCGAGTTCGATTTCGAACGCTCGGACGCTATTGATCCAATGACTCGAGAAGCGTGCAGCGTCGGCGAACCAGTCTCGCGTGGCAGCGAATGCGCCGGCAATGCCGGAGCGCTCGTCGATCCAGGCCGACACGAGCAACGGAGCGGCCGAAGCAACGGTAAACCCATCGCAGTCAAGGAACCGGCGTTCATACTGTTTGATTAGGTTTGATATATTCGCGCCGCCATCCAACACGCAACGTTCAGCATCGAGAGCTGCCAGGAAGGGACCGAAGCGGCTCGACATATCGGGATGTTCAGGAAATTCTTCCGACAGTGCTCGAGAAATAGCGCGTAGATGTCCCTCTAATACAATCGTCGGAATTCCTCGACTCGCCAGCACCGTTCGGAGCCATTCAAGGCTCCTGGTTGCGGTATGAGTTGGCATGCGCGTGAGTGCAACCAGCCAGCAGCTGTCGCTGCTCGTAAAGCGTTTGCCACGATCTCCGAATCTCTTCTCCAGGTATGGATAGCTTTTCCAAGCTGTCCTGCCAGCACGCAGTGCCAATTCGATTTCGTAAGGGTTTTGGGGCATCGCGTGGTCGCCGGCTTCGAAGTTGATGGCCGTCACGTGGTGCTTCAAAGCGTCTTCCGCGATCGGATGCAATTCCGCACAGATCGTCCGGAGCCCCTCGAAGCAGCGGGTGGCAGACAGGGCGATCGCCTGAGCCTGTTCAGCGCCAAGCTCGAGAGCGTTCATGCCCGCTGTAAACGAGTTCCAATTTGCCGCCGTGTCTTTGCCATAACAACCAAAATACAACAGCTTCTCTTCGTTGATCCTCAGACAGTGCGCGTAAGACCGCTTCAGAGTGATCCCGCCGTTTTGCGATCCCTCCAGGACATAGAGAACACCGACCAGACTCATCGGGTCATCAGCGTCGGCAAGAATCTCGGCTCCATATTTGAGTGCACCGCGAATTGCGGATGTGACGCTCGGAATACCCGCGGCGTCCAATACCTCCAGATCCGCCATCAATAAAGGCACTTTGGCCGTAACGTGCCGGGCGAACTCTGCGACGCGAGAATCTGCGACGTGCGAAAGCTCTCGTTCGACCACCGCATGGATGATGGCAAGGCTGCGCAGCAGACTGATGATCGCAGGCTTCGGCAGACACCCCTGTTGAAGGGCCTGGAAAAATGGCAGTGCCTCTAAGCGCGCGTGAGCGGAGGCGGTCTTCGCTCTTATAAGGCCGTGCAAGGTTTCCAATTGCCTTTGCCCCTAGACCCGTTCTGGCTCAAGTTATTTGACGACGGACAGACGGGCGCTCGCGGCCAAGGCTTCCACCACTCTCTTGGCGAGCTCAGCCTTGCGATACGGCTTTACGAGCACGTCGTCGGTCGGTTCCAAGATCCCCTCGCGCACAAGCGCGGTTGGGAAGTAACCCGACATAAATAGGACCCTCAGGCCGGGATGTAGTTTTTTCGCTTCGTCTGCCACCTGGCGGCCGTTCATGTCGCCCGGCATCCTGATATCAGTGAAAAGCAAGTCGATATCGGTGACGCGGCCCAGAATTTCGAGTGCCTCGTCGCCGTTTGCCGCCGCTATGACGTCGTAGCCGAGACGCCGAAGCTGATCCAATGTCACTGCACGGACTTGCTCGTCGTCATCCACCACCAGGATTTTCTTACTCTCCCGCTTTGGGCTTGAGGCTGCGGTCTGCGGATCGGGCTTGTCGCCGGCGGTCCGCATAACTGCGGCGCGCAGCAGATTATTATACCCGACTACCTTGCTATCGGGGCCATAGATCGGGCTCAGAACGCTTTGCACGTAGACCTGGGTACGGTCATTGCGCCTATACCAAATCGACCCCTCATGCCGTCCCTTTGCCCGCGCTTCGCTCAGCAAATTCGAAGCGCCGAGAAGGGCAACGTCCTCCTGGGCGAAAAAGCGCGTAAGAGGCCAACCGACGACTTCATCCGCACGATAGCCCAGGAGTGCCTGCGCGCCGGCATTCCAAGTCAGGACCTTGCCGTCGACATCGAGCAGAACCACGGCCAGGTCGGGTAAGTTGTCGACGAAACTCCCAAGCGGGGCTTCACGATCGGTAGGAGTCATGGACACCCTCCGGAATTAGCCTGCTATGTGAAAAGTCAAATTCTCTAACTTGTCGGGTTGTCCAGGACGCGACGGATGGCCTGGGCGAGGTCGGTCTTGCGAAACGGCTTGGACAACAGCTGGGCCCCAGGAACGAGGTGACCATTATGGGTGAGGGCATTCTCGGAATAGCCCGACATGAACAGCACGCGCGTCTTGGGCCACCGGCGTGTCACTTCGTCGGCGAGCGCCTTTCCGTTGAGAGGCCCGGGCACGATTATGTCAGTCAGCAGTAAGTCGTAGGGCCGCTGGGCCGCTTCGAACACCGCGAGGCCTGCCGCTCCATCCGCCGCTGAGGTCACTGCGTAGCCCAAACTTACCAACTGCTGAATGACGACCTCCCGAACCTGCGTTTCGTCTTCGACGACGAGGATCCGCTCGCCGCCGCGCGGCAGCGGACTGGCATCCTGCCCGCGCGCCTCGGCTTGAACCGTCACGCTGCGCGGCAAGTACATGATGATCGATGTCCCGTGGCCAACCTCGCTCTTGATCCGGATGTGGCCGTTAGATTGCTTGATGAACCCGTGCACCATGCTAAGGCCGAGGCCCGTCCCTTTGCCCACATCCTTGGTCGTAAAGAACGGATCGAACACCCTGTCCAGGATGGCCGCGGGAATGCCTGTCCCAGTATCGGTGATGGAAAGTATCGCGAAGTCCCCGGGCTCGGCACCGGCATTTTTTACAAGGTAGCTGTCGTCTGATCGGGCGTTGCTGGTTTCGATGAGCAGTCGGCCGCCACCGGGCATCGCATCGCGGGCATTGATGCAGAGATTGAGCAGCGCGGTTTCGAGTTGTCCGCGATCGACCTGCACGGGCCAAAGATCGTCGCCAAAAACTGAGTCTATTTCTATCGCAGCGCCGAGTGTACGGCGCAGCAGCTTCCCGGTCGTGACCACCAGGTCGTTCATGTCGGTGGGCTGAGGATGCAGTGGCAGCTTGTGCGAGAATGCCAGCAGACTGCGGGTGAGATCGGTGGCCCGTTGAACGGACTTGTCAATCTGATCAACTTGCTCGCGAACGCCTGGTCCGAGATTTTCCTCCTCCTGCAGCGCGTCGACACTGCCGATGATCACCATGAGGATATTGTTGAAATCGTGGGCGATACCGCCGGTGAGCTGGCCGATCGCCTTCATCTTCTGTGCCTGGTTGAGCTGGGCTTCGAGGTTCTTTCTGTTCGTGACGTCGATCACGACGCCGCGCAGACCGACCATTTTCCCCTCCGCATCGACGACGCTAATCGAGTAACGTTCAGCCGGGAACAGCGTGCCGTCGCGTCGCCTGAACACGGTCTCCGCCTCGGCGGCCAGAAGGCCCGAGCTGGCCTGCACCAATATGGCCGACCTTTCCTCGGCATCTCCGTAGAGATCCCGAACGTTGACGGTGGTCAGATCTTCGGTGTCGCCGAACCCGAACATGCGCCGCCATGCTCCATTCACGCTCACGATGCGGCCGCCCACCGTGGATTCCAGCACTCCTACCGGCAAGGTGTCGACCAGCACACGG
>JAQSDT010000127.1 GCA_029946075.1 bacterium
CGGCTTTGGATGAGAGAGCCGCTGCTCGTCGGCTCGTCTTACGCGGCCGAATTGCCGCTCTACGTGGATTTCGAGATTCGCGCCCATGCCGCGCGGCGGCTCTGGCGCGCGCTCAATGGGCGCGCCACGGGTCCGGCTTTTCATGAACTCTCCCCGCAACGCCGACAGCGATTGGCACTGGCACTGCGCGCGCTCGATGCCAGCGTCGAGGGCAACAGCTATCGCGCCATCGCCGAGGTTCTATTCGGCGCCAAGCGCATTCCCGAACGGGCCTGGAAGACTCATGACCTGCGCAACCGAACCATCCGTCTCGTGCAAGGCGGTCTCGCGCTGATGCGCGGCGGCTACCGCGAACTGTTGCGCCAAGGGCGTCGCAAGAAGTAATTACCAATTTGGGCGAGGGGTGCCGAAACTTCGCCCCCGCATCATCGGCATCCCCCTTCGCGGGTCTGCTCCGCCATCGTGACCTCAGATGCGCGGCGAACCTCGCCGGCGCTCCAAGAGATCACGGAGCCTCTCAGATGTCCGATCCCAACGCCGGCTTGCCGCCGCGATACCTGCGCACGCCCGAGGCCGCGCGATTCCTCAGCCTCTCAGGCCGAACCCTGGAAAAGCACCGGACCTACGGTACCGGTCCTGCCTATCGAAAGCTCGGCGGACGTGTCGTCTACGCGCTGGAGGATCTGAAGGCATGGGCCGATCGCGGTGCCAAGACTTCGACCTCCGATCCCGGCGCCGGAACCGTATTGCCCGCCAAGCGGCATGCTGCCGTTCCGCGCCCGTATGCCGGCCAAGTGCGCCGCTGATCGCCACGGGAGCAGTGTCGATGCGGCGCAGACAGACCTCGGAACGCGAGCAGCTTGATCTGTTTCGTGCGCTTCCCGGCGATCTCGCGCCGCGCGACGCGCAGGACTTGATGGCCTATCCCTTCTTCTCCCTCGCCAAATCGAAGCGCGTTGCTCCGATCGACTTCCATGCCGGCAAGATCTCCATTTGTGTCGAAGCTGTGCCGGAGCACGGCATGGCGACCATCTGGGACGCGGACGTTCTGATATGGGCTGCCAGCCAAATCGTCGAGGCCCGTGACGCCGGTCTGAAAACATCGCGCCTAATGGCGGCGACGCCTTACGAGATCCTGACCTTCGTTGGCCGCGGTACCAGCGCGCGCGACTACGACCGCCTCAAGGCAGCGCTCGATCGGTTGCAATCGACGACCGTCATGACGTCGATCCGCCAGCCGACGGAACGGCGGCGGCATCGCTTCTCCTGGATCAACGAATGGAAGGAGACGACCGATCCGCACGGCCGGCCGCTCGGGTTGGAACTCATCCTGCCGGACTGGTTCTATGCCGGCGTTCTCGATGAAGCGCTCGTGCTCACCATTGACCGGGCGTATTTCGACCTGACGGGTGGCCTGGAGCGTTGGCTCTATCGGCTCGTACGCAAGCACGGCGGCCGCCAGGACGGTGGCTGGAGCTTTGACCTTAAACACCTTCACGCCAAATCCGGCAGCCTCTCCCCACTGAAACATTTCGCCTACGACCTGCGCGAGATTGTTCGCCGCGAGCGGCTGCCCGGCTATCGGCTGGTCATTGAGCGCAGCCTCCGCGGCGCCGAGCGCCTCAACTTCATGCCCATTCCTGTCGATCCGCTGACGGCTGCTCTGCGCCGCCGCAGTCTCGCAGCCGCGCCTGGGGACAACCTGTGAATCATCTCGTGCTATCGAGGACCGCAACTCTCGTGCCATCGGGGACCCGATCCTCGTGCTATCGGGGACCGAAATCGAACATAACGTTCTGGCGTTCCAATTCTTTTCGCGCTCGTAACTTTACTAACCTGGAATCCTGCGGATTCCTTCTAACGGGCCGCGCATTTTTCGTCGCTGGGGATAACCGGCGATCAGCTACACGGGGCGCAACGATCGGTGCGCTCCCCGACATGAGCGCTAGTTGTAGAGCGACTCTCGCACTGCACTTTTCATGCTTCTCGGCTCGGCAAACTTCCAGCGAAGGAGGAGTTGCATGAGCAACCTTACCCATGTCGAACTTCTGTGGCTCGAGAAGCGCATCGAGAACTGGATCCGCTTCGGCCACGCCGCCGAAGAGCAGATTCTCGATAAGCGGCGGCGTATCCTGTCGTTTGCGCCGGGTCGTATTTTCGCGTTCGTGCGCTGGACCTCGAATGACTTCGGCACAATCATCTCGCGCATCGATATCCTGCGGGCTGTCGTGCCCGGCCAACGCTGCGCGACCGTGCCCTACGTGCGGCCCGGCGGCGACATCCTGTTGCGGCTATCTGGTTGGCCCAAGGTCGAACGGGTGTTGCAGCTGATCGACGCCGTCGAGGCGCTCGGCATCGACCCGGCCGACGCCGCGCACGACTATTGGCACCACGTCCACAACCGTTTGTCTGTCAATGAAGTCCCGCGGGCATACACACGTTCGCGCCATCAAGCCTGGCTGCATCGGCGGAAGATCGCGTCATGAATAGCCGTGCGGCGACGCTTCTCACGACGCTAGGCGCTGCCGTCGCCCTGTTGTCCACGGTCGGAGCAAAATCGGCACATTATATTTGGAACTCTTCCGCGAGCGTTCCCATCGGTCTCTATCGGCTGCAACCGTCCGGCAACCTTTTCGTCACCGAACTGGTCGCTGTCCAGCCGCCTGAGCCGCTCGCAACATTCCTTGCAGATGGCGGCTATCTGCCTCGTGGCGTGCCGATGCTGAAACGTGTGCTGGCTCTGCAGGGGCAGACGGTTTGCAGAGATAAGCTCACCGTCATCGTCGATAGCATCGAAATGGGTGAGGCGCGCTTGAGCGACAGCAGGGGCCGATCACTGCCTGTCTGGCAGGGCTGTCGCGTCATCGCCGCCGACGAAGTCTTCCTCATGAACTGGCAGTCGGCGGACTCGCTGGATGGGCGATATTTCGGTGTGCTGCCGACAACCGCGATTGTCGGACGGGCGGAGCCTCTTTGGACTGTTGAGGGTAACTGATCATGTCGTCAGATCGTAAACCTACGGCAATTCCATTGTTCGGTCAGAACACGGACCATTCCTTCGTCCCGGCCAAGGTTCGCACTGTCGTCGCGCGCAGCGGCGGTCCAGGGCGGCCGTTAGGCCGGCGCGTGAGCGCTTCACCATGGACGGCCACGAGGACGATGGCAGCCTTACGATTTCTCGGGATGATGGCGTGCATCGTGGCGATGTCAGCATCATCAATGCTGTCGAGTGATGTAGCGCATGCCGAACGAGTTCTGTCGGCCACACATCGAGCGAGCGGTCTAAGCATCGATCCCTTCGCGGCGTTTGTCACCGAGGCGTCCAAGCGCTTCGCCGTGCCGGAACATTGGATAAGGTCGGTGATGCGCGTCGAGAGCGCCGGCGAGGTGCGGGCGCGATCGCGAAAAGGGGCAATGGGGCTGATGCAGATCATGCCCGGGACATGGACCGATTTGCGCGCTCGATATGGTCTTGGCGCCGATCCCTACGATCCGCGCGACAACATACTGGCTGGCGCCGCATACCTCCGCGAACTCTACCAACGATTTGGCATGCCGGGTTTCCTCGCCGCCTACAATGCTGGGCCTGGACGCTATGAGAACCATCTGGCGACAGGCCGACCGCTGCCGGATGAGACCCAAGGGTATGTTGCCAAGCTCGCACCGACGATCGAGAGCGAACAGACCGGCGGGAAGCCCATCGCTGTGGCGAAGTCATCGATTCTGGCTCGCTCACCATTGTTCGCTCGGCAGATCGCGAGCGACTCAACCGTCGATCGGCCATCGCCCGGCGCGTGGCCAGACCGTCAGTCAAGCGTTCGTGCCGTTGTCGATCTATCGGCTCTCGTGCCGCAATCGGGCAACCTATTCGTGCGCCGTGCCGGAGAGATTCGATCACAATGATTCCGATCGCGCTTCATCGCACTCTGTCGTGGGTTATCGAGTGTTCTGACGTGAGACAGTGGGAGCGGGGAGATACGAGCCACGGATGGCAAGATAAAAGCCCCGACCTCCGTCGAGGGCATGTGGTTGGTTGGTCTAGGTATTTTGGTCATGAGGCCAATGGCGCCTGCTGGCGCTCGAAGCACAATGTTCAATGGATTCAATGCCCCCGGCGCCGTCGGCAGCATTTTCGCGGACGTCGAGCGCCATGACCGTCCGCGACGACGAGATTAATGTTCGGCCTGGCCGCATCAAGCACGGCAATCAGGGTGCCAAGCGTCCGAAGAGCTTTGTCGGTCAGGTCATGCGCGCTGCGAGGAAGGCTGGGCATACTGGCAAGGACTTCGGACACGGGAGCGGGACAAAAGGCCAATCAACGTTTGGACGCGGCCGACGGGCAGCGCTGTCCCTTGCATCGCGATCGCCAGGCCGGCGGGTCGTCGTCATGGCTCGGATCGTCCGCCACCAGGGCAGGCGATTTCGCTCCGCGCCACTTTCAAAACACGTCGCGTATCTCAAGCGCGAGGGCGTTACCCGCGACGGCGCCGACGCGAAAATGTTCGATGCCACGTCGGAGAGTGCCGATACCAAAGCTTTTGCGGAGAGGTGCGAGGATGATCGGCATCATTTTCGTTTCACGGTTTCGCCTGAGGATGCCGCCGAGATAGCGGACCTTCGTACCTTTACCCGCGAATTGATGACCGATGCCGAACGCGATCTCAGCACCCGGCTGGACTGGGTGGCAGTCGATCATTGGAATACCGACAATCCCCATGTTCATGTCTTGGTGCGCGGTCGCGCAGATGACGGCCAGGATCTCGTCATTAGCCGTGATTACATCAGCCGCGGGTTCCGAACACGTGCCGAAGAGCGTGTTACGCTGGAACTTGGTCCGCGCAGCGAGCAGGAAATTCGATCAGCCTTGGAGAGCGAAGTCGGGGCAGAGCGCTGGACCAGCCTCGACAGGGTACTCCGTAGCGCTGCCGATGAGGGAGCAGGTGTGGCTGATCTCAGACCAGGCGTCTCGGATAGCGATCCCGAACTTCGAAGATTGATGATTGGGCGAGCTGCCAAGCTTGAGCGTCTCGGCCTTGCCGAGCAGGTCGCTCCTGGGTGCTGGACGTTGAAGCCTGGAATTGAGGGAACGCTACGAGATCTCTCAGTTCGCGGGGACATCATCAAAACTATGCATCGCGCGATCACGGGTGCCGGACGCGAGCCCGATTTGACGGGATTCGCCTTGCATGGCGACCAAGCCGCCGACCCGGTGCAGGGTCGACTTGTAGCTCGCGGGCTCCATGACGAACTGAGAGGTACGGCCTATGCCGTTATTGACGGTGTCGATGGACGCACGCACCATCTCATCTTCTCCGACCTCGATGTGACCGGAGACGCAAGACCCGGCGCGGTGGTCGAGATGCGCGCGTACGAGGACGGCCAGGGACGCAAACGCTCGTCGCTAGCGACACGGTCCGATCTGACCATCGAGGCGCAAGTCACAGCACCAGGTGCGACCTGGCTCGACCGCCAGCTTCTTGCAAAGGAAGCGGCCCTGAGCGGAAATGGATTTGGCGCTGAGGTTTGCCAGGCGATGGATCGTCGCGTCGAACATCTGGCCGGCGAAGGGTTTGCGCGCCGACAAGGGCAGCGAATCATCTTCGCCCGAGATCTGCTGAACACGTTGCGGAAGCGGGATCTGAGCTCCGCGGCTGTAAGATTTTCCAGCCAGACCGGGCTCGTCTATCGCCCATCGGCGGAGGGCGAGAACGTCGCTGGGGTTTACCGCCAACGTGTCACGCTGAGTTCGGGCCGGTTTGCGATGATCGATGATGGCCTCGGCTTCCAGCTCGTGCCCTGGCGTCCAGCCCTTGAGCAGCAGCTCGGTCGCCAGGTCTCCGGCGTCATGCTGCCGAGCGGCGCAATCGACTGGAGTTTTGGTCGAAAGCGCGGGCTCGGGCTCTGACGCGTCCCGTTACGTCGATAAGGACGATCGAGCGCTGCCAGCGCGATTACTCCATGCGTATCGGTGATTCCACGCCCTGCTACGCAAAGACACGATCCCGGAGATTGAGCGATTGCAACCTGATCTGCTTTTCTGTCTCTGCACCCGGATGCGCAAGTTGGGGATGGGGGCGAGAAGCGATGCCATATGTCGAGGCCACCGGGGCAAGGCTGTATTTCGAGGAATGCGGGTACGGGTATCCGATCATCTTCGTCCACGAATTTGCTTCCGACATGCGCGGATGGGAGTCGCAGCTTCGCCACTTTTCCCGCAGCCACCGTTGCATCGTCTTCAACGCGAGGGGATATCCGCCGAGCGATATTCCCAAGAATGCCGCCTCATATGGCTGGGAACTCGCGGTCGATGACATTGCCGCTGTGATGCAGGGTCTTGGGATCGAACGCGCCCATGTCGTGGGTTCGAGCATGGGCGGATATGCGGCCCTGCAGCTTGCGTTACGCTATCCCGACCAGGCAAGTGCTATTGTCGCAGCCGGCGTGGGCTCCGGCTCCCATCCTTCCCACCGCGACGCCTGGTTGCGGGAAACCTCGGTTCTCGCACGGGTCTTCAGCGAGCACGGGATGGCTGCCATGGCCGAGCGGATGGCGCGCGGTCCGGCCCGCATCCAGCTCAAGTACAAGGATCCGAAGGGCTGGCAGGAATTCGTTGCCAGGCTGCGCCAGTACTCGCCGCAGGGAATGGCGAACACGATGGCGCGCTGTCAGGCGTTGCGGCCATCGGTGCATGATCTTCGTGACCAGCTGTCAGGGATGACGGTTCCGGTGTTGCTCGCGGTGGGGGATGAGGACGTCCGCTGCCTGGAGCCCACCCTGATGTTGAAATCCACGCTCCCTAATGCAGGCCTCTGGATCTGCCCCAATACCG
>JAQSDT010000128.1 GCA_029946075.1 bacterium
CCGCCGGAGCCGCCGTGCGAGATCGCAGCGGCATCGCCAAGCGCTGCGACCGCGAAGGCCAGCGCGCCGCCGCCCGAACCGCCGCCGCCGCCGATCGACTGCGCAAGAACGCCGGGCGAACTGATTTCGACGGTCGTGATCGAACCCGAATTGAGCACGCCGACCTGAAACCCGCTGCCGCCGCCGCCGCCGGTGCCGCCGAGCGCCACGGCCGAGGAGTTGCCGAAGATCGAACTCGCCGCTGCGGTGGATTTGGCGTAGCCGCCGATGCCGCCGCCGCCGCCGACCGACTGCGTGAAGATGCCGGCAGCGCCGCCGGCGGAATCGTTGACGGCCGTCGCGCTCAGCCCGGCGATGCATCCATTGCCGGTGCAGACGCTGCCGCTGTTGCTGACGAACACGACACCGCCGCTGCCGCCATCGCCGCCGCTGCCGCCGATCGCGGTGGTGTGCGATCCGGATGACACCGCCATGCCGCCGCTGCCGCCGCCGCCGCCGACCGACTGCGCGTAAATGCCGATCGATGAGGAACCGAAGGTCGCGATCGAGCCGGAATTGGTGACGGTGACCGAATTGCCGATACCGGCGGTGCCGCCGCTGGCGCCGAGCGCGTGCAGTCCGGCCTTGGCGCCGGCATTGCCGCCGCCACCGCCGACGGATTGCGCGGCGAGCGCGAAGGCGCTGACCGTGTTGCAATTGGTGGTGATGCTGTCGGAGCAGTCCGGCAGATTGGCCTTGCCGACGACGAGGCCGCCGCTGTTGGAGATGGTGACCGTGCCGCCGTCGCCGCCATAGCCGGCGCCGCCGCCATATCCCTTGGTGTTGACGCCGGCATCGCCGCCGAAGCCGCCGATGCTTTGCGCGGCGATCGCCATGCCGCCGTCGGTCGTGATCCTCGAATTGTTGGTGACGAGCACCGCGCCACCGGCGCCGCCGGGAAGGCCGCTGCCACCCTGTGCGGTGCCGTTGTCGGACGAACCGCCCTCGCCGCCCTGGCCGCCCGCACTTTGCGCGACGATGCCGTAGACCGAGCCGCCGCCGCTGACATTGAGCGCGACCGAATTGGTGATGGTGACGCTGCCGCCGGCCCCCGCGGCGCCGCCGTCGCCGCCGACATAGCCGCTCTTGGCGCGGGTGTTGTCGCCGCCCTTGCCGCCGTCGCCGCCATGGCTGAAGGCGACGATCGCGGTGTTGGCGATGTCGGCGCCGCCCGATGGCACGCCCGTTCCCGGCGAGATCGTGACCTGGACATTGCCGCCGGCGCCGCCATTGCCGCCGTTGAAATCGCCCTTGCCGCACTGCCCCTGCGGGTCGCCATTGCCGCCATTGCCGCCGGTGCCGCCGCTGCTGGCGGCAACCACGATCGTGCCTGGCCACACGCTGTAGATCGGCGTGTAAACGACCGGGCCGCTGACGGTGGGACCGGCCGACGCATTGCCGCCCGGGACGGGACCGGAGACGCAGCCGTTCGATCCGTTGGCATCGACGCCCGGCGTGCCGTCGGCGCCGACCTGGAAGAACACGCTCTCGTTGGCGTAGTAGCTGGGACCCGTCGTGACGTTCTGCGCCACGGCATCCCGATGCAAGAGAACGCCAAGCGCCGTCGTCGCGAGAAGAACGACAAGACGTCGGATGGCGCGACCGCCGCTCATTTGACGGCGTCGAATGCGGCGGCGAAATCGGTCAGCAGATGCTGGATCGCCAGCGTCTCGCGGTTGGCTACCGTCGCCTTCACGGTCATCACCTTGCCGGAGCGCATCGACTCCAGGAGAGCTGGCGTCAACGCCAGCGTGGCGTAGCAGCCGTTGCCGTCGCAGGATTGCAGCATGACCGGGGTCGCCGCGCCGTCATCGACGTTGACCGAGACGCCTTGCTGGATCGCAAGGCCGTTGACGAGCTGCAGCAGCAGCATCGGCTGGCGCGTGTTGCCGGGAACGACGATCGACGCGGCCGACAGCAACCGGCTGGTCTCTTTCGCAAACACGCGCTGCTCGAGCTTGCAGTCCGGCGCGGCGGAGCGAGCCTGCGATCCGCAGCTCGTGGTCCATGCCGGCAACGCGCTGTTGATCTTCTCCGGTCCGGATGACGGCGTTGCAGGCTGAGCCGGCGCCGCCTGCGGGGCCGGCTGCGCCTGCTCGGTCGCTTTCGGCTTCGTCGCCGGATTGGCCCTGGCCGGTGCGGCCGGCGCAGGCGCCTGCGCGAATGTCGCCGAAGGCAGCGCTGCAAGGATTCCGCCGGCGAGCAGCGCCAGCGCGACGGCAAGTGCCGGATAGAGTCGCGCAATCGGAGCGACCGGCGCCGCGAGCCAAACTTTCTGAAGCAAGATTCGTAACCTGCGCTGACGTGGGCAACGGATACGCGCGCCGATCAGCCCTAGCCGGCATCGCGAACCAACAATTCGAAGAGTCAGTCTGGGTTACGCACACTGCCGACAAGTCACCGCAGACCCGGTCAGGATGTTCAGCCGATGCGTTTGTTTCGGCGAAGCCCCTCGCGAAGATCGTTGTTCAAATTGGTAGATGAGTCGGGAACCCGGTCAAAGACTTTGGTTCCCGCACCCGGAACTTTGCGGGGGTGTGGCTCTCGCTCAGCGCATGAAGCTGTAAATTACACTTGGTTAGTTGCAGAGGATGACGTTCTCAACCGAACAGTCACCAGCCCGTCTACGCTTGCGCTGCGCTTCAGCTACGCCGGGCACGCTCCGACCTGACGGTCTCTGCGCGGCTGCGCCACGCGTAGCCCGTCAGGGCGAAGCGTGGTGGGGGAAGAAGGACTCGAACCTTCGAAGTCGTAAGACGGCTGATTTACAGTCAGCTCCCTTTGCCACTCGGGACACTCCCCCGTTCCAACAGCATCGAAGCCCAACCGCTAAAGAGGCGGCGATCAGGCCATGGATGACGTTAATACCGGAAGCCGATGGCGCGCTCCCGGTCGGGCGCGTTTATGGGCGAAGGGGGGTGGCAAAGTCAACCAAGGCGGAGCCCTAAAAACGGCCCTCGGGGCACCCAAATTGCCATAATCCGGCACCCGTGACACAAGCGTGGCCATGAGCGATCGCGACCGCAAACCTCCGTTCCGCCGCGGCGGCGGTAAACCCTTCGAAAAAGGGCGGAAATTCGCGCGGCCCCAAGGCCGGCGCGAGGGCCGGCGCGACCGGGAATCGGGCGGCGATGGCCAGGTGATTCTGTATGGCTGGCACACGGTGGTGGCCGCGCTGGCCAATCCCGAACGCGGCATCCGAAAGCTGTTCCTGACCGAAAACGCCGCCCGGCGCCTTCAGGACGAGAATATCGATACCCGCGTGCCCCCGGAGATCGTCCGGCCCGACCTGATCGACCAACGACTCGGGCCAGATGCGGTGCACCAGGGCCTGCTCGCCGAGGCCGATCCCCTGCCCTCGCCCGATATCGACACGCTGGCGCAGGAAGGCATCGTGCTGGTGCTCGACCAGATCACCGACCCGCACAATGTCGGCGCCATCCTGCGCTCGGCGGCGGCGTTCGCGGTCAAGGCGATCGTCACCACCGCGCGCCACAGCCCGGAAGCGACCGGCGTGCTGGCGAAATCCGCTTCCGGCGCGCTCGAACTGGTGCCCATGGTGACCGTGTCAAATCTCCACCGCGCGCTGACCGAACTCAACGACCGCGGCTTCATGACGGTCGGGCTCGACAGCGAAGGCAGCGAGGATCTCGGCGCGGTGACCTTGCAGCAGCCGCTGGCGCTGGTGCTGGGCGCCGAAGGCAAGGGCCTGCGGCAATTGACGCGCGATACCTGCAGCGTGGTGGCGCGGCTCGACATGCCCGGTGAGATCAAGAGCCTGAACGTCTCGAACGCCGCCGTGCTCGCGCTTTATATCGGCTCCGTCAGGCTCGGGCTGATGCGCTAGATTTTCCCCGGACATGACAACGCCCGCTCGCAACTCAATGCGAACGGGCGCTGCAATCGGATTAGATCGTCAGATCAGTAGTAGCGGCGCAGCACGCGCTGACCGTGATGATACGGCGCGGGAGCGTAGCGCGGCGCGGCGTAACGGGGAGCGTAGCCGTAACGCGGGGCATAGGCGCGCGGCGCGTAGCTCACGCGCGGATGCCAGGCGCGATGATGATAGTGGTGGCGATGCGCGCGGTAGTACGGACGAACGGCATAGCCGTTGCCGCCCGAAACGTAACCTTCGCGATAGACCGGGGCCGGCGCGTAGTTGCCCGGACCGGAATAGGTCGGGCCCTGGTTGACGTAATAATACTGCTGCTCGGGATCGGCCAGACGCTGGCTGACCCAGCCGCCGCTGCAGGGATTGCAGCCGGTGGCAACCGGCGCAACATAAACCGGCGCTGCGCAAGCCGTATAGCCGCACGCCATCGCGGGCGCGGACGCCATCACGGCAACCGCCGCGACCAAACCTGAAATCCAGTGACGCATTACTCTCTCCTGTGGGGTGTTTTTTCGTTGGTCTAGTTTCTGGTCTTAGTAAGGACGGCGCGGTCTGCGCCGGTCATCTTGCGGGGCATAGATGATTTCGGGTGGATTGACCGGCACGCTGGACTGCGCCGGAAGCGGCGCCGACTGCGCCGACCAGGATTGATGATAGCTCTCGGCCGGCTGCGGCAATTTGCGGTTCGCCGGCGGTTCGATTTCCAGACGCCCGTAACCGGGCATGCGGCCGGCGCTCGGATAATAGTGACCGACGCGCGGAACCGGATCGACGTAGCGGCCACCGTAGACGGTCGGCTGCACATGCGTTCGTTTTTCAAGACCCCAATCGCCTTCGACCACCGAATAGGATGCATCGACGCCGTTAATGATGACGGGCACGCCGGGCCGGCCGGGAATAACGATTTCGAAACCACCGCCGGCCAGAGCCGTCGACGTCATCGCCACCAGAATTGCCGCCGTTACGCGAATGCGCATGGATTGGGTCCCTTCCTCGAACAATTTAATCCAACGGCCGCGCCGAGGGGTTAAGGCGGCCGGCCAAACTGCCGGTAAGCCTAACGCGCAAGGGTTGATCGCGGTTCAATTGCGAGAAATCGCGCTATCCTATCGTTAACGTCTGGTGTCGGGGGCACTCCTCCGATTGTCATTTGCGCGGCGATATCGCACCATCCCGGTCCCTTCGACCCCAGCCCGATTGCAAGACATGACCAGCCCCAAACCGCCTGCCAGGAACGTGCTCTGGATCATGTGCGACCAGCTTCGTTACGATTATCTCGGCTGCACCGGGCACGCGAGCCTGAAGACGCCGCACATCGACGCGATGGCCAAACGCGGCGTGCTGTTCTCCAACGCCTATGTGCAGTCGCCGATCTGCGGTCCGTCGCGGATGTCGTTCTACACCGGCCGCTACATGCGCTCGCACGGATCGCACTGGAACGGCTGGCCGCTGCGCGTCGGCGAGCCGACGCTCGGCGATCACCTGAAAAAAATCGGCGTGCGCAACGTGCTGGTCGGCAAGACGCATATGGCGCCCGATCTCGAAGGCCTGAAGAATCTCGGCATTCCCGCCGACTCCATCATCGGCGTGCACGTCTCCGAATGCGGCTTCGAGCCCTATGAGCGCGACGACGGCCTGCATCCGACCGGACGGCCGCGCCCGAAATACGACGAGTATCTGCGCCAGCAGGGCTACAACGCCGACAATCCCTGGGAGCACTGGGCCAATTCCGGCGCCGGCGACGATGGCGAATTGCAGAACGGCTGGCTCCTGGTGCACGCCGACAAGGCCGCGCGCGTGCCGGAAGAGCATTCCGAGACGCCTTACATGACGCGACGCGCGATGGATTTCATCACCGAGGCCGAGGACGACGGCCGGCCGTGGTGTCTGCACCTCTCCTACATCAAGCCGCACTGGCCCTACATCGCGCCCGAGCCCTATGCCAGCATGTACAAAACCACCGACGTGCAGCCGGCGATCCGCTCGCAAGCCGAACGCGACGACGCGCACCCCGTCTTCGCCGCCTATATGGACATGCGCTATTCCCGGAACATGTCGCGCGACGAGGCGCGCGAAAAAGTCATCCCGACCTATATGGGCCTGATCAAGCAGATCGACGACCAGATGGGCGTGCTGATGCAGTTTCTCGAAGCGCACGGCCTGCTCGACACCACCATGATCGTGTTCACGTCGGACCATGGCGACTATCTCGGCGATCACTGGATGGGCGAGAAGGATCTGTTCCACGAACAATCCGCAAAAATCCCGCTGATCGTGATCGATCCGTCCGCGGCCGCCGACGCCACGCGCGGCACGGTGAGCAACGCGCTGGTCGAGGGCATCGATCTCGCACCAACCTTCATCGACTATTTCGGCGCCAGGCCGCCGGACCACATTCTCGAGGGCCGCTCGCTGCTGCCGCTGCTGCACGGCCCGGTGCCGTCCAACTGGCGCAGGGTCGCGTTCTCCGAATACGATTATTCGATGCAGGACGTGCGGCTGAAGCTGAACCAGCCGATCGAACGCTGCCGTCTCTTCATGGTGTTCGACGGCCGCTGGAAATTCATCCACGCGTCAGGCTTCCGCCCGATGCTCTATGACCTCGAAACCGACCCGCAGGAATTTTGCGATCGCGGCGCCGATCCCGCCTGCGCCGAGGTGGTGGCGCGGCTGCAGTCCGAACTGTTCGACTGGGCGCTGCATCCGCGGATGCACATCACCACGACCAACGAGAAGATCGCCAATTACGCCAATCAGCAATTGCAGGTGAAGAACGGCGTGCTGATCGGGATCTGGGACGAAGCGGAGTTAGGTGCGATCCGGGAGAAGATCGGGATGAAGCCGGTGGTGTGAGCACCA
>JAQSDT010000129.1 GCA_029946075.1 bacterium
CAACGATCTGTCCGTGCGAGCGAACTCACTCAAGATTGAAGACCCGAAGGGCGGTGCGCAGGACGCGCACCGTTTTTCGACGCGGAAGGATGCCGCATCGAAAAATCCCCGCTACGTCGCAGACGGCAGATTTGCCCCGGCACTAGAGAGTTTTCTTTGGTGACTTTCTTTGCGACAAAGAAAGTTACCCGCGCAAAGCGCGGAAGCTCTGCTGTTGAAAGATGATGGGTATCGCTTCGCTCAACCCATCCTACAATCCTGCCGCCATCTCCCGCATCCGGCCAGCCGTAAAATCATCCGCCGGAAAGAACGTCTCCAGCGCCAGCTCCGACAGCGTGACATCGACGGGCGTGCCAAACACCATCGTCGTCGAGATGAAGCTCAGCACATCGCCGCCGCGCCGCAGCTTGAACGGGATTGCGACATTGTCGGCGGAGAGCGGCGCGGAGCGCGCCGGCATCCTGTAGGCCTTCAGCTCCTGATAGAGTTTCAGCAGCCCGGCATCGGCGGTCGCCTCGCATTGGCGATGCAGGCGCTCCAGCAGATGCCCGGACCATTCCGCGAGATTGACGGTGTGCGGCGCCAGCGCTTCGGGGTGGAAGGCAAGCCGCAGGATGTTGATCGGCGGCGCCAGCAGATGCGGCGGGATGCCTTCGAGCAGCGGCGCCACCATGCGGTTGGCGCTCACCAGATTCCAGTGCCGGTCATAGGCGAGCGCCGGATTGGGCTCGTGCGCCTTCAGCACCAGTTCGATGGCCTGCCGGGCCGGCTGCAGCGCGGGATCGTCGAGCGAGCGCTGCGGAAAGGCCGGCGCGAACCCGGCGGCGACCAGAAGCACGTTGCGTTCACGCAAGGGAACCTCCAATCGCTCGGCCAGCTTCAGCACCATGTCGCGCGACGGCGCGGCGCGGCCGGTTTCCACGAAACTCAGATGGCGCGCGGATATCTCGGCGTCGCCGGCCAGATCGAGCTGGCTGAGATGGCGTCGCTGCCGCCATTCGCGCAGGTGATCGCCGATATGGACGGGCTGGATACGTTCGGCTCGCGCCGTGGAAGCATGTGCGTTCATGGTGGAAAACCTACCATGCGAATTTCGGCCATTCCATTACGTCCGAGGTAATCGAAACGGGTCATCGGCCGGTCCATCCTTGGGGCCACAGGAGATGACCCATGCCGATGCTCGTCCTCATTCGCTCTGCCGCCGCCACAGCCACCTGGCTGCTGTCACGCTCGCTGAACATGCCTGAGCCTGTGGTGCATGACACCGGAATCTTCGTGTTCGTGCAGGTGCAGACATTCGAGAACAAGGTCGGCAAGGCGCTCTGCCCGATGCGGCTGCTGCGCCGGTTCCGGTCGCTGCTGCAGCGCTGATCCCCTTCCACCGAAGTCCCCCAAGCCCAAGGAGAACTGCCATGATCCGCCCGTCCACCTTCCTGAACCGTGCCCTGCTCGCCGACGCCATCTTCAGCGGTGTCGCCGCAATCATGCTGACACTCGGCGCCGGCGCGCTAGCGCCGTTGCTCCATCTGCCGGAAGCCTTGCTGCGCGAGACCGGCCTGTTCCTGATCGCCTACACGGCGCTGGTCGGCTGGCTGGCGAGCCGCTCGACATTGGCGAAAGTGCTGGTGCTGGTCGTGATATCCGGCAACGCCGCCTGGACGCTCGGCAGCATTGCCCTGCTGTTTTCGGGCGCGATTTCGCCGAACCTGCTCGGACAGGTGTTCATCGTCGCGCAGGCGATCGCGACCGGCGTGTTCGCAGAATTGCAATACATCGGCCTGCGCAAGAGCGGCAGGGCGGTGACGGCCTGAGTGTCATTGCGAGGAGCGTAGCGACGAAGCAATCCATACCTCCGCAAGTGGGGAAATGGATTGCTTCGCTACGCTCGCAATGACGACTCAGCTCAACATCACCGCCGCGATCATCCCGGCGAAGGTCAGCGCCAGTCCGATCACCAGCATCGGCACCAGGCTGCTCCCCGCATACGGGTCGGCCTGCTCCTTGTTCGTCACGACATGCGCACGATACGTCATCGCTGTACTCCTGCCTGGTTAAGCCGAAATCGTTCCCCTTTGCCGAGCATCACGCCGTGGGCGCCGGCGATGCCGAGTTCGAGGCTTGAAGCGATCCGCCTCGCCCGCTCGACGAAATGGGCGGCGGCGACCGGCGGACAGATCTCGCTTGCGGTCGTCTCGAACAGTTCAAGCCAGCGGTCGAAATGCGCAGCGTCCACCGGCAGCGGCAGATGCCTGGCCATTGGCGTACCGTGATAGCGGCCGGTCATCAGCGCCACCGACGACCAGAACGCACACATCTGCGCCAGATGCGGCTCCCAATCCCGGATGCGCGCTTCGAAGATCGGCCCGAGAACGGCATCGGCGCGGACCCTGACGTAGAACCCATGCACGAGGCGCTCGATCATCGCCTCGTCGATCCCGGTGTGCGCCATGATTTCCGCCGTGATCCGATCTCGCCGCTCCGGCCCCGTCACAATCGCTTCCATCTGGCCTGCTCTTAAATAGGTATTTCAAATACCTATTTAGCGCGCTATAGGTGATTTGCAAGCAGAACTTTTGGGGAATCCCATGCGCCTGACATCGTTCACGGATTTTGCCCTGCGCGCCCTGATGCGGCTGGCGGGAGAGCCGGATCGCTCGTTTGCAACCAACGAAATCGCCGCCGAGTTCGGCATTTCGCGCAATCATTTGGCCAAGGTGGTGCGCGACCTCGCCGACAGCGGCTTCATCTCGACGCAGCGCGGCGTCGGCGGCGGCTTCACGCTGGCGCGGCCGGCCAAATCGATCACGATCGGAGAAGTGGTGCGCGCACTCGAAGGACCGCCGCTGGTCGAGTGCTTTCGCGAGGACGGCGGCAATTGCGTCCTGCAGCCGCGCTGCCGGCTGAAGGGAAAGCTCGCGGCGGCGCGCGAAGCCTTCATGCGCGAACTCGACGCGACGACGCTGGAAGAATGCGCCTACCCGGCCCGGCCCAAGCGTAGCCCGGTGCCGGCTTGAGGTCTACGGAAGGACCGGTCTAGACGTGCAGGGCTGAAGCCGGCGCAGGATCCCTGCGCTTCGGCGCGGCAGGCTTGTTCGCTGCACCCTTGACGCGGATGCCGCCGTTCAGATGCTTGCCGTTCAAGGTCTTGCCGTTGGTCTTGACGCCATTGCCGTTGGCCTTGGCGCCATTGGCATGGCCGTTCAGCCTGGATTTGGCCTTCGTCGCAGCTTGCGCCGTCCGCTTCAGCTTTTCCTTCAGCTTGGCTTCAGCCTGCGCCAGTTTCTCGGCCTTCTTCAACGCCTTGCGCTCGGCTTTTGCTTTCAGCCGCGCCTTCTCCGCCCGCGCCTCGGCGCGCTGCTTCTTGCGCTTCTTCTCGCAAGCCGCGCATTTGCAGCCGATCGGCTTCAGGTAGGCTTTGAAGTAGTCGGTGCCGTAATCGTAATTGATCTCATCGCCCGGCTCGATGTTCTTGATCGCGCGAATGAAAACCTTGCGCTTGCGCGGCTTGACGTCGGACTCGGCGTTCGGCCGGCAGGCATGGTTGATGTAGCGGGCGATGTTCTCGCGGACCGAGCCGTCGATGGTCCAGCGGCCGTTCAGCTCGAACAGGTACTTGTTCTCGATCGCGTCGTCCTTTTTCTTCTTCGAATCAAGCAGTGGCCCGAAGTAGCGGATGATCTTAGTGCCCTTCTTGATCGGCTTGGTGGCGAAGAGGCCAAGACCGGTAGGAGAACGGCCGACGCGATAGGGTTTGTTCGCTGGAATGCTAGGCATGACGACTGGATGACTGCGCGCTGAAAAATGGGGAATGACGAGCCGCCGTTCTAGGACGATTCCCCGGCAATGTCAGGCATTTCGCGCCGTTTCGCCGAACCTTCCCCAGATTGCACACGTCAAATCGAAACGGTTCCCCGAAACGAAGCGCAAAAGGCCGATGATTGGCCGGATGAAAGCGGTACGGCGGTCGGCACGGCCAAACGCCGAGGCGGGCTGCGCTTAACGCTTTCTTGCCGCATTAGGGTCAAAGCTTCCGGCTTCACTGGCACGCGTACTCAAATCGCGTTACTGGATTGCAGCTTTTCACGGCAGCTTCGACGGAGCACCGATGCCAGCCAAATTCGTTGCTCTGTTTCTCGCCGGTATCGCCCTCAGCGGCTGCATGACCGCGAATTCGTCGATGGCCAACCTGCCGGCGGTTTCAGCGGCGCCTCAAGCCGCGTCGGTTCAGTCCGATGGGCTGGATGAGTTGCCGGCGGTAACCGACGAACCGCGCGAGCAAATCCGCCCCAAGCCGAAAGCGGCACGGAACGTGGCCACCCGGCCAACCGATGCATCTGCCCGCGCGCAAACGCGGTCCGAGGACTGGACCCGCGCGCCCAACGAAGATCCCGAGGCGGACGCCAAGCTCGCCCGTCATCTGAGGATTTGCAAGAACTGCTGATTTGCCAAGAACTGCTGATTTGCAAGAACTGCTGAAGTCCCGCACGGAACTTCCGCTTTGCGAATGCCGGCCTCAGCCGGCGGCCTCCGTCACGCCCAGCCGCCCCTTTGCCGATGACATGCGGCCCTGCGCCGGCTGCAGCGAGCCGGCAACGCCAAGGCCGTAGGGCGGCATGTTGTTGTAGACGCTCTCATAGGCGCCTTCCTTCACCAGGTAGGATTCGTGCCAGATGCCGACATCGCCATTGCTGCCGACCGCGCGGTTGAAGGCGCGCCACGCCGGAAGGTGCAGGGCGTTCGCCCCGCTGGCATAGCTGTGGAGATGCTCGAAGCTGCGCCAGTATTGCACCACCAGGATATTGGGCAGGCCGAAATGCGTCCGCGCGTGCAGCAGCCCGAGCTCGGGCTGCTTGCCGAGTTCGATCAGCATCCGCGGCATTTGCGCCGCAACCGGGGCCCATTTCCAGAACTTCCAGGGCTTGTTGACGCGCATGCCGATCAGGAACACGACGAAATCGCCGTCGATCTTCGCGGTCATCCGCTGCGAAATAACGCTGCTCATCATGACACTCCGGTTCGATCCGCGTGGTCTGCGTTATGCTCCCGGCGGCCGCGCGACGGTCGAGAGCAGCATCGCGTGCAGCAGCTGGTCGACGCCGGTGCCTTCGGGCAGCCGGTGCAAAATGTCGTGCAGCCGCCCGTCCAGAAGCAACGTCGTAAAACCGTGCACCATCGACCAGGCGCGCGCGATCGCAGCGGCCTGTTCCAGCGACAGCGCTTCCAGCTGGTCACCGGTGAGCCGCTCGTTGCGGCCAGCGCCGACCGCGTTGGCGAGTCCTTCGAACGACGCGGTCGCGGCTTCGTGCAGCGAGGGCCTGCTCATATCAAGCCGCTCGGTACGAAACATCAGGCCGTACATGCCGGGACGCGCCTGCGCATAGTGCACGTAGGCCTTGGCGCGCGCCATCGCCTGCATCAGCGGATGCGTCTCGGTCTTACCCGCCGCGATCATCGCCGCGTTGAAACGGCGGAAGCCGATCGCGGCCAGTTCGCTGAGCAATCCCGTGAGATCGCCGAAATGATGGGTCGGCGCGGCATGCGACACGCCGGCCTCGCGCGCCACCGCCCGCAGCGTCAGCCCCGGCATGCCGTCGCGTTCCAGCACCCGCTCGGCTGCGCCGAGCAACGCGTCATGAAGATCGCCGTGATGATACGGCGACTCGCCGGCCGGGCGGCCACGCCGGCTGGCCGGGCGCTCGGTTGCGGCCTTCGCCGGTTTGCGCCGGATGGCGGGCCGTATCGTTTTGGTTTCGCGTGGTGTTCTGGTCATACCGAATCCTTATAGCCGCAATTTTTACACTGTAAAGATTTTGCTTGACGGCCGGTTCCAACGCCCCTAGTGATATCTTTACGGTGTAAAGATAAATCGGAGGGAATGCGAATGCTCGACCAGGTGAAGACCGAGACCGCCCGTACCAATCTGGCCCCGATCCCGATGGAGTGCGACGCGCCCCACTTGAAGATCACGGGCGAATTGCCGCGCGAGCTCAACGGCACGCTCTATCGCAACGGCCCCAACCCGCAATTCGACGCTCCCGGCGCGCACTGGTTCGTCGGCGACGGCATGCTGCACGCCTTCCATCTGGAGAACGGCCGCGCCAGCTACCGCAACCGCTGGGTCCGCACCCCGAAATGGCTGGCCGAGCACGACGCCGGCCGCGCGCTGTTCGGCGGCTTCGGCCGCAAACTGCCGGGCACTCCCGCCGGAATTACCGAGGACGGCGGCGTCGCCAACACCAACATCATTTCGCATGGCGGCCGCCTGCTGGCGCTGGAGGAAGGCCATTTGCCGACCGAAATCGAACCCGGCACGCTCAACCGAAAGGGCTATTGCGACTACAACGGCGCCATCAAGGGCCCGTTCACGGCGCATCCGAAGATCGACCCTGTCACCGGCGAAATGGCGTTCTTCGGCTATAACGCCGCAGGACCGCTGACCCCCGCTCTCTCCTTCGGCACCGTCAACGCCGCGGGCGTGGTGACGCGGTTCGACCGGTTTGAATCGCCCTATGCCAGCATGGTGCACGACTTCATCGTGACCGAAAATCATTTGCTGTTTCCGATCCTGCCCCTCACCGGCAGCATGGAGCGCGCGATGCGCGGCAAGCCGCCTTACGCCTGGGAGCCGGAAAAGGGTTCGTATGTCGGCGTCATGAAGCGCAACGGCTCTGCCAAGGATCTGGTCTGGTTCCGCGCCGAGAGCTGCTACGTGTTTCACGTCATGAATGCGTGGGAGGA
>JAQSDT010000130.1 GCA_029946075.1 bacterium
TGATGAAGGGGCGGACCTCGATCGTGATCGCGCACCGACTGTCGACGGTGCGCAGCCTCGACCGGATCCTGGTGTTCGATCGCGGACAGATCGTCGAGCAGGGCACGCATGCGACCCTGACGGCGCGCCCCGGCGGCATCTATCGCGGGCTGTTCGAACTGCAGGCGACCGAGTTCGGCCGCAACTCGGCGGCCGGATAGAGCGTTTTCGAGCAAAGTGGATACCGGTTCTGATTCAATCAGAACCGAAAAGGCCCCAGGCGGCGCATTGTTGCGGACCCGCTCGGTGTGGGAATATGCTTCCCGCATCGAGAGGGCCGCGCCATGCGCTGGTTTCGAAAAGATCCGCAGCCGGATATCTGGGACGTCGCCGACGATCAGCCCCTGGGCGATATCGGCGCGGCCCAGAAGATCCGCGATATCTGCGCTGCTGCCGGTTCCATCGCGTCGGAAATGGCCGCGGGCGGCGGGCGCAATGCCGGGAAAAAGCAGGCGGCCGCTGCCGAGCGATATCAGGCGGCGATCAAGCGCGCGCTCGAAACCGCGATGACCATTTCTGACGAGGCGATGCGCGACGTGTCGGTCAGCCAGATCATCCGGCTCTGCGTCAAGGTGAATCACCTGAAGACGGCGCGCGTGCTGCTTCGCGCCATTCATTCGGACAAGACGAGGGCCGAGCTGGTGGCGGAGAGTCCGGGGCTGTCGGCTCAGGAAGCCGCAAGCTGAGGCGGCTCGCGGTCGCGTTGCTTTGCGGGTTCCGGCAATGGCGCAGGCCTGGCGCGCGTGCGTGCGGAGATCGCTACCGTCACCAGCACCGCTGCGGCAAACAGCACGATCTGCAGCGTGATGGTCTCGCCATTGAACCATGACGCCAGCGCAAAGGTGACGAAGGGTTGCAGCAGCTGGATCTGCGATACCCGCGCGATGCCGCCCATCGCAAGGCCGGCGTTCCAGGCGAAGAAACCGATCCACTGCGAGAACAGCGCGACATAGAGCAGGCCGAGCCAGGGTTTCAGGGTGATCTGGCCGATATCGGCCGGCATGGTCAGCAGCGATGCAACCAGTGAGAACGGCAACGCCATCACGAGCACCCAGCTGATGACTTCCCAGCCCGGCATCTGCGAGGTGAGCCGGCCCGAATAGGCGTAGCCGATTGCGGCGACGACGACGGAGGCAAACAGGAACAGGTCGCCGGCGACGAGCGTGCCGCCGCCTTGCCGCAGTGCAAACGCGATCACCAGCGCGGCGCCCGTGACCGAGGCGATCCAGAACAGCAGGCGTGGCCGCTCGTGGGTAATCATGACGGCGACCAGCGCCGTGCCGATCGGCATTACGCCCAGCACCACGCCGCCATGCGAGGCATCGACCCGCTGCATCCCGAGCGACATCAGCAGCGGAAACAGAAAGGCGACGCAGGCCATGGCGATCGCAAGGTGCGGCCATAGATGGCGCGGCGGCAGCTTGCGGCGCAGCACGAGCAGCAGCGCCAGCGAACAGACGCCGGCAATCGCCGTGCGCAGCGACGTCAGTGCAATCGGATCAATCTGGGAAACCGCGATTCGCGTCGCCGGCAATGTGCCGCCGAAGATCACGACGCCGATGAAGCCGAGCAGCAGGCCGAGACGTTCGCGCGAATGCAGGATGGAAGTCATGACGCAATTCGTTAGCTGCTTTACAGACCGGCGTACAGCAATCTACTCGGTGCATATGGCTGTCATGCGCCGCTACCTCGGAGCAATGCTGCTCCACACCAGACTGAGGCCGGACATGAACAGCAGCGCCAGCACCACGTCGTAAAAATTGCGATCGTTCAGCGCGCGAAAGGTGCGCATGCCGAGCCAGGTGCCGATCAATGTGCCGGGCAGCGCCAGCAGCGCGAGCGAGAATACGTTCGGTTTGACGAAGCCGCTGGCGATCTGCAGCACCAGCGCCGCGCCGAGCACCGTCCCGTTGAAGATCTGGAATACGCCGCGCCGCTGGTCCTTGGTCCAGCCACGCACGCTCGCCCACAGCGTCGGCAGCGGGCCGGACAGACCGGCGAGGCCGCCGAGAATTCCGCCTGCAAATCCGATCGCCGCGTCCGCGAGCCGGCCGCCGAACGTGAAAGCCATCGGCGTCCGGATGAAATAAAGCGCGGCCGGAAACACCAGCAGCATCACGCCGACGCTGAGCTTGAAATTCTGCGGATCGGCCTGTGCGACCAGCAGCGCTCCGACCGGCATGCCGAGGAGGCCACCAATCACGAAGGGGGCAGCCAGTTTGAAATCGAGCAGCTTCCACATTGCGGGCAGAGCCGAGAGCTGCGAACTCACCGAGCAGATCAGCACAAGCGGCACCGCGATGGCAGGCGGCAGGATGTAGAGCCAGATTCCCAGCGCCATCAGGGCCGTTCCGAAGCCGGAGAGTCCCGACACGAAACCTCCGGCGAGCGCGCCGGCAAGCAGAATGGCGTAAGTAGGCGCGTCCATCACCGTCTCTTCTTCTTGGTCGTTACGGCGACGTTTACACGAGGCCGCTGGCGGGTACACTCGCAATCGACGCCTTCAACAAAAACATCAGGGAAACGGCCGATGAGTTCGAAGACATTCCTGGTCTGTCACGGCGCCTGGTCTGCGGGCTGGGCGTGGAAGAAAATGCATCCGCTGATGCAGGCGGCCGGGCATCGTCTGGTGACGCCGTCCTATACCGGCCTCGGCGACCGCGCCCATCTGGCGACCGCCTCGATCGATCTCGATTCGCATATCGAGGACATGCTTGCGGTCATCCAGTACGAGGATCTGCGCGACATCGTGCTGGTCGGGCACAGCTATGGCGGCATGGTCGCGACTGGCGTCGCCGACCGCGCACGGGACAAGGTCAGGCAGCTGATCTATATCGACGCCTTCGTGCCGAACGACGGCCAGTCGCTGTTCGACCTCAATGAAGGCGGACGAGCGCCGCTGCAGAAGGCCGCAAGAGCAGGCGACGGCTGGCGCGTGCCGCCGATGCAGACACCGCCGGACACGTCGGCGGCCGACGTCGAATGGCTGTCCGCGCGCCGTGTTCACATGCCGATCAAATGTTTCGAGACGCCGCTGGAACTGCAGAACGGGTCGCTGACGCTGCCGCGCAGCTACATCTACGCCACCCGCATCACGCCGGCCGACACGTTCGGTCCGTTCGCGAGGATGACGAAGAACGATCCCGCCTGGAACTACTACGAGATCGACGCGAGCCATTCGCCGAACGTGACAGCGCCGGAAGCATTGATGGCGCTGCTGACAAAGATCGCAGCTTGATGAAGCGTGGCCGAAATGGCGAGGGGTCCGGCGCGTTACGCCGAACCCCTCGTGGTCTTCAAAAGTATCAGCCAGCCTGTAAGCCGGGTTCTGTAAGGCACCATCCTTGCGATTGGTACGTGACGGCCATTCCTCTGGGACCATGTTTGCACATGGCCTCGAGCAACCTACCCGGACAGCGAGCCTGACATCGCCCCGCGGAGTTATCGCTTGCGCGAACTTTCCGCTTTGCCGTCCCTATTCGGTTTTGCTCCCGGTGTGGTTTGCCATGCCGTTTCCGTTGCCGGATACGCGGTGCGCTCTTACCGCACCTTTTCACCCTTGCCCCGTCCGGAGACGGGGCGGTTCGTTCTCTGTGGCACTGTCCCTGGGGTCGCCCCCGCCGGAAGTTATCCGGCACCGTATGTCGATGGAGCCCGGACTTTCCTCTCCCGCAGCCTTTCGACCATAGCGGGAGCGACCGTCCGGCCGACTGACGCGATACGAATGGGCGCTCCGATGCGTCGCGTCAAGCGGATAACGGCTTCGGTCCGGCCCGGAATAAATTATCCTGAACATGTCGTTTTGCGGGGTGGCCGTTCGACTGGGTGCCGGCGATACCCGCCGATCAAGGAGTTTCCGATGAATTACCTGTTGCTGATCTATCAGAACGAGGCCGAGCGACTGAAGGCCGAGGCCGACACGACCAAGAAGATTCACGAGGAGTATGTCGCGTATACCCAATCCATCATCCAGAGCGGCAACTTCAAGGCCGGCGACGGACTGCAGCCGACCACGACCGCCACCACCGTCCGGGTTCGCGATGGCAAGACCATCACGACGGATGGCCCGTTCGCGGAAACGCGCGAGCAACTGGCTGGCTACTATCTCGTTGAAGCCAGGGATCTCGACGCGGCGCTCGGAATGGCCGCGCGCATTCCCGGCGCGAAATTCGGGTCGATCGAGGTACGGCCGGTCCGGGTCTATAACGACTGACGCCACATGACGCCGCTCGAAATCGAAAGCGTTTTTCGCGACGAGGCGGGCCGCGCGCTGGCCACGCTGATCCGCCTCGTCGGCGATTTCGATCTTGCGGAAGATGCGTTGCAGGACGCCTTTGCGGCGGCGCTGGAGCGCTGGACGGCAGCCGGACTGCCGTCCAATCCGCGCGCCTGGCTGGTCAATGTCGGGCGCAACAAGGCGATCGACCGCATTCGTCGCAATGCCTCGTTTCGCAGCAGGCAGCAACAGTTCGCCCATGAACAGCTCCTCAATTCGTTGCCGGCGGACGAGGCCGATGACGGCGGGCTCGATGACGACATGCTGCGGCTGGTGTTCACGTGCTGCCATCCGTCGCTTGCCGCCGAGGTGCAGGTCGCGCTGACGCTGCGAACGGTATGCGGGCTCACCACGATCGAGGTCGCGCGTGCCTTCCTTGCGAGCGAAGCTGCGATGGCGCAGCGGCTGTTGCGCGCCAAGCAGAAAATCCGGCTTGCCGGCATTCCCTACGAGGTGCCGGAACGCGAGGCGCTGGAACCGCGGCTGCGCGGCGTGCTTGCCGTGATCTATCTCGTCTTTACCGAAGGTTATGCCGCAACGTCGGGCGAAGACCTGATGCGGCCGGATCTGGCGCGCGAAGCGATCCGGCTGGCGCGGCTGATCGACGCGCTGATGCCCGGGCGTAGCGAGATCAAGGGATTGCTGGCCTTGCTGCTGCTGCACGATTCCCGCCGCGCGGGCCGCGAAACCGCGGGCGGCGATATCGTGCTGCTGGAAGAGCAGGACCGTGCGCTTTGGGACCGCGAACAGATTGCCGAAGGACTTGCATTGGTCGAGGACGCGCTGCGTATGCCGGGGCGCCCGCAATCCTACGCCGTGCAGGCGGCGATCGCCGCGCTGCACGCCCGCGCGCCGAGCTATCAAGGTACCGACTGGCCGCAGATCGCGGGCCTCTACGAAGTCCTGCTGCGGATCAGCCCGTCGCCGGTGATCGAACTCAACCACGCTGCCGCGATATCGATGGTGGATGGCCCGGCGCGCGCACTCGACCTGATCGACGCGCTGGAAGCCCGCGGCGGATTGAACGGTTATGAACTGCTGCCGGCGGTGCGCGCCGATCTGCTGCGCCGGCTAGGTCGTCCCGCCGCTGCACGCGAAGCCTATCTTGCCGCGACAACGGCGACGCAACTGGAGCCGTTGCGGCGGCTTTATGCCCGACGGCTCGCGGAGTTGAAATCGTGAACGGGTGGAACCTTTGAGCGGTCATTGCGGGCGAAGCGATCGGCATCTCCGCGCGCCGCGATATGGATTGCTTCGCTACGCTCGCGGACGACCTACTTCGCCGCGACCGCCGTCGTTGCGTCTGCCGGCAGGCTCGACAGCAGCGCGTGCAGCGTGCTGATGGTCGAATGGTCCGCAATGCCGTCGACCCGCGCGGGGCGGAAGTGGCGCTGGAACGCGGTGACTACTTCCATCGTCGGGCCGTCGAACTTGCCGTGGGTCGGCACGTTGTAGCCGTAACGCGCGAGGGCTGTCTGCAGGCCCGCAACGTCGTCGCTGATGCTGCCGAGCTTGAGCGTTTCGCCGCGCACGATCGGTGCGGGCTGCACCCAGTGGCCGACGCCGGAATTGGCCAGCGAATGCCACGGGAATTTCTCGCCCGGGTCCTTCTTGCGCGCCGGCGCGACGTCGGAATGCGCGAGCACGCGATGCGAAGGAACGTTGCGGCGGAGCATGATGCCGCGGCACAGCGCGATGACGGCAGCGATCTGGCGCAGCGGGAAATCCGGATAGCCCCAGTCGTGGCCGCGGTTGATGATCTCGATCCCGATCGAGCAGGAATTGATGTCTTCCTCACCGGCCCAGTACGACACGCCGGCATGCCAGGCGCGCTTGCTCTCGGGCACGCACTGCACGATGCGGCCGTCTTCGAGGACGATGTAATGGGCGGAGACTTCGGTGCCGGCGGTGCAGAGCTGGGCGATCGCGCCTTCCACGTCGGGCATGCCGGTGTAGTGCAGCACGATCATGTCGGCGACCAGACCCTTGTTGCGGTCGCCATAATTCGCCGACGGAATGACGTCGGACGCGATCGAGGAATCGGGAGCAAAGGTCTTCATTTCGGCGTTGGCCCTGGGAACGGGGAGGGCGCGTTGACGCTTCGAATCAATACCAGCGGATGCGAACGAACCTGAAGTCATTTTCTAATACTCAAACCGGGCGGGAGAGCGGCAAAATCGCGTTTCCCGACAATGCCGTTTACTATTCCTTTACCCTCATGCCGGCGCAATCCGGCAAGCGCGTCCGCCCGCGCATTTTGACCGAGTGTGTGCCGAGTGCATCACCGCCCTGGTCATCGCTAAAAAGCGCGCCAAAGCCGCCGCGGGCCATCAACGCTTTCTTAACGCTAACTGACGTTACTAAGTGGTGAAGAGCCGAACCGG